>JBOGNW010000097.1:0-4673 GCA_050747425.1 Candidatus Acidiferrales bacterium | reverse complement strand
TTTTCCTTTAGGCATAAGTCCTCCTGGAAAAGCGAAGTGGAAAGCGAACAGCCTATCGCGGGGCGGCCAGCCGCGCAAGGGCGCGCCGTGGCCCTATTTTTCGAAATGGCGTTTGAGGCGCGTGTAGGTGGTGGCGAGGTCCTCGGGTTCCAGGCGGGTCTCTCCGACTGTTGTCATGAAGCTGGTGTCGCCGCCCCAGCGCGCGAGCACGTGCATATGCAAGTGCCCGGCGACGCCGGCACCGGCTACGCGGCCCAGGTTCATCCCCAGGTTGTAGCCCTCGGGCTTGTACTCGGCGGCCAGGCCGCGTTGCAGGCGCTGGCAGAGGTGAATCATTTCGGCCAGCGTTTCCTGCGGCGCCTGGTCGAGCTCAGCCACGTGCTCATAGGGCGCCACCATTGAGTGGCCGGTGGTGTAGGGGTAACGGTTGAGCAGGATGAAATTGTACCGCCCGCGGAAAAGAATCAGGGTCTCGGCATCCTGGTTGCGCTGGAGGACTTCGCAGAAGAGGCAGGCTTGCTCCGGACCCGCCTGGCGGACGTATTGGTAGCGCCACGGGGTCCAAAGGTAGTCCATGGTTCGACTCCGCTCACCACAGGTGGGTCGACTCCGCTCACCACAGGTGGGTCGGTTTCGCTCGCCCGCAGGCCGCTCAGTCGGCGGTGCCGGAGGGAGCGCGGGCCGCGGCGCGCCCACCCCCGTTGATGAGCTCCTTCAAGTCCTTGCTGGGCTTGAAATAGGGAATGCGCTTGGGGGGAACCTCGACCTTGGCGCCCGTCTTGGGGTTGCGCCCCATCCGTGGTTTGCGATTCCGCGGGCGCCAGCGGGTGCGAAAGCTGCCAAAGCCGCGGATTTCAATCTTATCGTCGGCCCGCAGCGCCTTCACGATGGCGTCGAACACGCCCTCGACGATGCTCTCGGCATCCTTGCGCGAGGCGGCCACGGCGCGGGAAACTTCTTCCACTAAATCGGCCTTGGTCATCGCCCCCTCCTCGCCCCGGCCAATGGGAAACTCCATTCAACGCTGGGTAAAGACGGATTCGCCACCTTAAGCCGACGCTGGGCCGGGGATTATACCACCCGGTCGCGCAACAACTAGTTTTTTCCCAACCCTGCGCCCTGGCGCTTGGCGGTCAGAATCTCCCCCAGGGTGGCCGCCGGACGCGTCTGCCCGGCGCGGTACTGCTCGAGCGCCTTGCGGTCCGCTTCGTGCTTGAGGCTCAGGCTGATGCGGCGCTCGGCCGCGTTCAGCTTGATGATCTTGAATTCATACTCCTTGCCCACCTCGATGGGCTCCGCCTCCTCCTCGGGCAGCTCGGAAGAGTGGCAGAGACCCTCCAGCCCCGGCGCCAGCTCGACAAACACGCCGAAACTGGTGCGCCGCACCACGCGCCCCCGCACCGTCTGCTCCGTGGCCAGCTTGCGCACGTGCGTGGCCCAGGGGTCGGGCTGCAAATCCTTCAAGCTGAGCGAAACGCGCCGGTTCGCCACATCCACCTTCAGCACTTTGGCCTTCACGTCCTGGCCGGGTTTGAGAAACTCCGCGGGCTTGCGGGGTTTCTTGTCCCAGCTCAGCTCGGTTTTATGGACCAGCCCTTCCACGCCGGGCTCCAGCTCGATAAACGCGCCAAACTCCGTCAAACTGCGCACACGGCCCTTGACCACGCTGCCCTCGGGATAGCGTACCGGAGCAGTTTGGAAGGGATCGGGCGTGGTTTGGCGCAGGCCGAGCGAGATGCGCTGCTCAGAGAGCTGGATATCCAGCACAGCCGCCTCCACCCAGTCGCCCTCTTTCAAAACTTCTTTGGGGTGCTTGATGCGCCGCGTCCAAGACATCTCCGAGACGTGAATCAAGCCCTCGACGCCGGGCTCCAGCTCGATAAAGGCCCCGTAGTCCATCAGCTTGGTCACGCGCCCGCGCACGCGCTCGCTCACCGGGTACTTTTTCTCCACGTCCTGCCAGGGATCGGCCTCGAGCTGCTTCATCCCCAGCGAGACCCGCTCCTTTTCTTTGTCCACTTTGAGGACTTTGACCTGGATCTCATCGCCCGGGGCGACGGCTTCCGAGGGATGCCCCAGGCGGCGGTAGGACATATCGGTGACGTGCAGCAAGCCGTCAATCCCGCCCAGGTCCACGAAAGCGCCGTAGTCGGTGAGGTTCTTTACCGTGCCGGCGATCACCGCGCCTTCCTTCAAAACTTCTTCCAGCAGCTTCTTGCGCTGCGCCTGCTCCTCTTCGAGCAATTCGCGGCGGCTGACGACGATGTTGCCGCGGCGCCCGTTGAAGCGCACCACCCGGCAGTCAATCTCCCGGTTCAAAAACCCTTCCCAGTGGCGCACGGGACGCACGTCCACCTGCGAGCCGGGGAGAAAAGCATTGAGCGGCCGGCGGCCAGGATGCGCGCCGGGCAGATTGATTTCTACTTCGAGGCCGCCTTTCATCCGCCGCACGCCGCGGCAGCGCACCTTGCGCTTTTCGTTGAAGGCCTGCTCCACTTCTTCCCACAGGCGCAGGCGGTGCGCGCCTTCCGACGAGCAGGGGATGTAACCGTCGCGGGGCTGGCTGCCTTCCAGCAAAACTTCAATGCTGGCCCCGGGCTCGATGGTGGGCTGACCCTTCTCGTCGGTAAACTCGACCAGCGGCACCACCCCTTCCGATTTCAACCCCAGGTCCACCACCACGCCGTCGGCCGTAAGGTTGACAACGGTGGCGGGGCGGATTTCGCCCGTGGCCGGCGCTTCTTCGCCGCTGTACTGTTCGATGAGTTCCTCGAGCTCGCCCGGAGCCAGCTCTTCGGCCACCGCCGCGTTGTCGGGGGCCGCTTCCGCCGTCTCGGGAGCAGGCTCAGAGGGCACAACAGGCTCAGGCGCCATCTTCTCCTCGGGCTCGCCTTCGGGTTGGACGCTCACAAGCTTTTCCGGCGCGTCGGGAGCTTTCCCCTTCTTTCCACTCCCACGGTGAGATGCGCGGCGACCAAGTGGCGTTGGCCTCGGTCTCTCCCCCGCCGCCAACGCTTGCCCCGCTCGAGCGGGGCCGATGCGCGACTATAGTGAAAGCCTCCGCGCAAGTCAACGACGCCAGCAAGTGCTTGGGCCCGTCAAGAGAAGTGATACTGCGCCTGCTTGACCCGTCGGCGAAAATCCTCCGCCTGCAACGGAACCACGCGGCACATTTCGTAGAGCCGCGACCGAATCCGCTCGCCGATGCGATCGGCCAGCGTATCCTCGCGAGCAATGCCGCTGCCCGCTTCGCGCGTGGCCGGGGCGTCGAGGTAATTCGTGGTCAGCAGGGTGACGCGCTTCTCGTTGTAGCGGGTGTTGAGGATGTGAGCCACGGTGTCGAGCACCCACAGCGAGGGCTTGCTCGCTCCCAGGTCGTCGAGCAGCAGCACTTCCGTCTCCAGCACCGGCGCCAGAATCTCCATCTCGGTCGTCTGCGACACCGGGTTGTAGCTCGACTGGATGGACTTCAGCAGCTCGCGGAAATCGCAGAACAGGCAGTCCACGCCTTTCTCCACCAGCGCCCGCAGAATGGCCACGCCCAGATGCGTTTTTCCCGTCCCGCACGGCCCCATGAAAAGCAAACCGAACTCTTTTTGCACCGGATACTCCTGGGCAAAACGTTGCGCGAAAGTTTTGGCCGCTTGCAGACTCACGTTGTTGCTGGGGTTGTCAAAATTCGAGAAGTCGCACTGCTGGTAGCGCGGGGGAATGCGCGCCGCTTCCAGCCGCCGCTCCACCGACGCCTCCAGCATGCACTCGCAGCGCACTACCCGGCGCACGCCTGCGCTTTCGACCGGCTTCCAGCCGGTGCCGCTGCACGCGGGACAAGTCGTGGACGGGGTCGCCATCGGGGAGACGACAGAATAGTCGAGCCGCGGCAGCAGAGCAAGTCTGGGTCTAAACCAATCAACCAATAAACCAATCAACCGATCAACCGATGCCACCTCGGCGCCTGGGCGGTTACAATAGCGCGCCCTGGCAGGGAGCCGATGGCCTTCGAAGAAATCTGGCAACGCATCCGCCAGCACGCCGGCGAAACCTTCTACGAAATGGGCGGCCGCACCTTCACCTATCAAGCCCAGGAGGACGCCTTGGTGCTCTCCGCCGAGCGCGCCCTTCCCCGACGCGACCTGGAGCGCGTCTACGCCCAGGGAGAAATCACCAGCCTGCGCGCCCTTAAAGACCAGGGCATCAACAACGGCTCAGTGATTTTTTCCATCCTCACCGACCCGCGCATCCGCGAGAGTGGTTGATCCGTTTATTGGTTGTTCGGTTTACTGGCGGGCCGGGCCGACGCGCACCAGGGCAGTGCGGAAGCGCTCCTGCATGGTGCGATCGCGCATGCGCTCCAGCTCTTCGTTGACAAAGCCGACGAATTCCTCCATCTGCTCCTGAAGCTCGGCCATCTTGCCGCGCATGTTGAGCACCACCTCCACCCCGGCCAGGTTTACTCCCAGCTCACGCGTGAGGTTAAGGATGGTTTCCAGGCGATCCATATCGTCTTCGGTGTAGAGCCGCGTATTGCCCTCGGAGCGCGAGGGCGTCAGCAGGCCTTCGCGCTCGTAGAGGCGCAGCGTCTGGGGGTGGAGCTCGAAGCGCTCGGCGATGGCGCTGATCATGTAGCCCATCTTCATCCGCCGCTTCCGGGCTCGCGGGGCCTTGCCTTCCGC
>JBOGNW010000096.1:0-5075 GCA_050747425.1 Candidatus Acidiferrales bacterium | reverse complement strand
AAGCGACTCCAAGCTGACTGCTTTCCGAGCGGCCGTTGATGAACACTATCGGTACCATCAGTTTTGGGGTGGAATGACTCTGGTGATGCCCTCTCTCTACTTTGGATTGATGGGGCAAGTGTTACGTACGGCGAATCATCTTGTTTTTATTCTCTTGTTGCTGGGTTTTACCGGGATCGAAATTCTGACGGGATGGGCGGCCGTTGTCGCTTATCGTAACTACGTGCGACGCGCGAGACACATTATGAAGCGATCGGCTAGAGCAGAGAGAAGTCACCATGGCTTCGAGTAATAGTCCGTCCCGGGCTTGTGTTCGTGGTAGTGCAGTCTGTTACTGAGGTAGGGTGGTAAGTAATTTCAGGCTCACGCTGCTCTAACCTTTAGGGAGAATGGAGGACCTGTGCCTAACGGCTGGTTCAAGGCCTCGATCCGTGGCGTCTTCCTAATTATTGTACTTATCGCCGTGGTTCTCCTTGCGCTACTAACATATATGAAGTCAAATTAGCTATGCGGTGGCCTCACCGAGCCTCGCGATCGGTACTCTAAAGGGAGGAAAAATGCCGAACGGCTGGGAGAAGCGAGCCCCTATCCCAGAAAGGCGCGAGGAACCTGCGCCCAGTAGGCCCCAGCCCCCGGGAGACCCGCCCCCGCGCAACCTCCAAGACCGACGCCCCCAACGCGGACGCCTCCGACGCCGACGCCCCCGTCGCCGCAGAGGCCTACTCGACCTGGTTCAAGGTAAACATTGGCTCTCTTGCTCTTATCCGATGCAGTCGGAAGAGCGGACTAGCGCGGCAGAAGGTGCAGCGTGTGCCGGGCCGCGCGTTCGACGGCGGCCTCGCTGAAGGGCGCCGGAAAACTGCGCACTTCGAGCCAGGCCTGGAACTGGTCGCGGTAATGCGGGCTGGCCACATGCCCGGACTGGCCGAGCGTGATGTTCATCAGGGTGCAGTCGAGGTCGGCGAAGTCCACCACCAACCGCTCGGACACCCCGGCGGCGCGATGGGTTTGCTTGACCGAATAAGGCCCGCCCGACTGCGGCTCGCCGCCGACAGAAAACCACCGCCGCAGCACCCCAACGCGCTCGCCGAAGGGATGGGCAAAGCGCACCCGCCACTGGTCTCCCCAGCGCAGTTCAGCCAGAGTGGTGGCGCCCTTGTCGCGTTTGGCCTGCTCAAGGGCGAGGTCGAGCGCCTTGAGCAGCAAGGCGTCGTAGCTCGGATAGTCTTTCGTCAGCCAGCGTTCCGGCCGCTGGGTGAGCAGGTTTTCGAGTGCCACGGGCGACATGAACCAGGAGTAATTGCGATAGTCGTCGCCGAGCAGCGGACGCAGCAGTAGCTCCCCGAGGCGGGCTCGCGCCGTGTGCACGAGCAAGGGCGCCGCGAGTTCGGCCTGCATGGCTCCGTCCCACTGGTTGAGCGCCGCCAGCGCCTGCGCACGCTCTGGCGGGTGATTGCCGATTGCCGCGCCCGCTGCCACCAGTTGCGCAGCCAAGAAACGGTCAGGCAGGGAAACGATGTCGCCCTGAATGCGCAAGAAATCCTCGGGAGTGAATTTCTTGTCTTCTTGGAGGAGTTGATAGATGCGCTCAATGCGCGCCGGCGAAATCCACTGGTCGGTGATGTAGTAAGGATAGCCGTCGGGGATGGTGCGGTTGTTGGCAGTGGCGAGAATGCCCTCGGGGGGATTGAGGGCGTGCGGCAGCGCCTCGAAGGGGATGTCTTCCAGCCAGTCGAAGACGTTGGTATCGCCGGGAACCGGTACTTGGCCGTGGCCGGCGCGCCGCAAGGGAATCTGCCCGGCCATGTGGTAACCGATGTTGCCGTCGGCGTCGGCGTAGATGACGTTCTGCGGGGGCCCGCGGAAGCCAGCCAGCGCCCGGAGAAATTCCTCCCAGTTCTGCGCCTGGTTCAAGGACAGGAGCGAAAAAGCCACGCGCGCGGGATCGCGGGCCGTCCAGGCCAGCGCCAGCTTCTGCTGGCCGTCGTCGTGCACGATGGGCCCATGGCGGGTTTCGAGAACTTCCAGCTCCACGTCCTCGCCCCCGCGCACGCTGATGTGCTCGCGCCGCCGCTGCACTTTCGCCCAGCCCGTAGGAGTCATGTAGAGAGTAGGGTCCTCGGGATTGAAGCGCTCGATGAAAAGGTCTTGCACGTCGGCGTTAGAGTTGGTGTAGCCCCAGGCGATGCGCTGGTTGTGCCCGGCTACCACGCCGGCGAGGCCGGGCGCGCTGAATCCCATTACGTCCACTTCCGGCGATTGCAGGTGGATCATGAACCAAATGGCAGGCACACCGTGGCCCAGGTGCATGTCATTGGCCAGCAGGGCAGCGCCCGAGGCGGTGTGCGAACCGGCGGCTACCCAGTTGTTGCTGGCGGCCACGCTTTCGAGGGGTTCCTCGGCAGACAACAGCTCCAACCCATGCCGGCAGCGATGGGCGACAAAGGTGCGCTCGCGCCGCGGCCGTTTGGGGCCTTGGACGGGCTCGGCAATGGGATGATCGCGGTCAGAACGCGTGGGGTAGAGGTCGGCGGCCCGCTCAGGGCCGACCTGGGCGCTGATTTGCGCCCGGCTCAGCTCCCGCCGCCAGGAGCTGGTCAGCAGTGTGAACAGGTTCAACTCGACTGCAACCGTGTCCCCTATCGTCCAGGGTTCAGGGTGGTAGCGCAGCAAGGCGAATTCAATCGGCAACGGCGAGAAATAAGGCGAGCCCGAGTGCGAGGCGATGAAGGCGTTTACGCCTTGGGCGTAGGCTTCGAGTGGCCGGCGGGTCTCCTGGTCCATCGCCTCGGCGGTGCGGTCGGCGACCGAGCCCAGACCGAGCAGCCGATTCTCCTTGTCAATCGGCACCGCGGCCGCGCCAAAGATTTCTGCCAGTCGCCCCCGCGCCGTACGCCGCAGCAAGTCCATTTGCCAGAGCCGTTCCTGGGCGTGCACATAGCCCTGGGCGAAGAGCAAGTCCTCGAGGTTCTGAGCGTAGATGTGAGGAACCGCGCGCTCATCACGCAGGATGCGCACCGGGCGGCGCAGCCCGGTGACGTGGAGGTCGCCGTCGTAGAGCGGCAGCGCCCGGCGCGCTCGCCAAGAAAACCAAGCGGCCGGAACTAAAACGGCCAGCAATAGGACGGCCAGGAGCGCAAGGAGAAACTTCCGGCGGCGGGTCATCGGAGCCGAGCCCGCCCATCGTAGCTCAACTCCCTAGGAGGAACAACAGGGGGTCGCGCCGTGCCCTGGTTGGGGGATTTGCTGGTCTTTGGAGCCCTTTTAGTCGGCGGCGCGCTCGTGCGCCTCGGCCGGGCGCGGAGAATCTTTCTGCCAGGTGGCCAGTAGCACGACCTTGTGCTGGTCGGGGGTTACCAGAACGTAAAAGATGCGGGAGCCGTTCTCCAGCTCGTAAAAATTCTGCCGGTGGGGGTCGGCGTGGGCGAGGGCGCCCGCAGCCAGCAGCCCGCGCAGCTTTTCCACAGTTTCCTCGGGATAGTGGCGGAGGTTGTCAATCACCGGCTTGTCTCTCAGCTGAAGTACCATGGGCCCTCGCTTTCTCTTGCTTGCCTTTCTCTCACCCAGGAATACGACCCTGGCGGTAGGAAAGTTCCCTTGCACTGGATTAGACGAATGAGGCAGCAAAAAGTCACGGGCTGGCGAACAGATTTCTGCGGTTCATCAGGGAGGGGGGAACGACCCGCAAGGCACCTCGGCGCGGCTTCGCAGTGGTAAAATAACGGAAAGGGCCCATGTTCGCTATCAACCTGATCATCGTCTTGCTGCTGGTGGCGGCCAACGCCTTCTTTGTAGCGGCGGAGTTCTCGCTCGTAGTCGCGCGACCGACACGTATCCAACAGTTGAAGGAGGGAGGGGACGCCCGGGCCGCGGTGGCTGAATTGCTACTGAAAGACTTGGACCGCATCCTTTCCGGCGTGCAGGTTGGTATCACCATGGCGAGCCTGGCCCTGGGCTGGCTGGGCGAGCTGACCGTGGCCGGCTTTTTTCAGCCTTTACTGGAGCGCTTGGATGTGCCCTGGGCGGCGGGCGTCGCCCATACAGCGGCGGTGACCGTGGCCTTCCTGGCCATCTCGACCTTGCACGTAGTTCTCGGCGAGCTCGTGCCGAAGAGCATGGCCTTGCAACGCGCGGAAAAGATCGCACTCCTCATCGCCCGGCCCATGGCGGTCTTCATGCTGGCCTTCGGACCGCTCATTCGCCTGTTTGACGGTGCCAGCAACTGGCTGCTGCGGGCCATGGGTTTCCGCGCCACAGTAGGGCATGCCCTGGTGCGCTCCGCAGAGGAGTTGCGCGTGCTCTTCAATCAGGTGAAGCAACACGGCGTCGTGGACGCGGAACAGGCCCGCATGCTGGAAGGCGCCCTGGAGTTGAGCGAGGTGCAGGTCCGGCAGGTGATGGTGCCACGGACGGCCATCGTCGGCCTGCCGGTCAACGCCTCTCTCGAGCAAGCCGTGGCGGTCATTCGCCAGCAGCCGCGCCGCTCCTATCTGGTTTATGAAGGCGCCTCCGACCAGGTGGTGGGCGTTCTGCATCGCAAGGATCTCCTCTTATCCCTGAGCGAGCGCTGGGAGCGCTTGGAGCGCGGCGAAGTAGTGGCGCCCTTCGAGCTGCGCTCGCTGGTGCGGGAGGCGTTTTTCGTTCCTGAGACCAAACCGCTGGCCGAGCTGCTGGAGGACTTCCGCCGCAGACGCCTCCACGTGGCGGTGGTGGTAGACGAATTCGGCAGCGTGCAGGGGATGGTGACTCTCACCGACATCATCGAGACCATCGTCGGCGAGGTGCGCGACGAGCCGGAAGCCCTCCCGGCGCCCTTACCGCTGACTGAAGGAGAGGTGGTGCTCGACGCCCGCACCAGCCTGCTCGACCTCGAGCACCAGCACCGCATCGAGCTGCCCGCCGGCCCGGGCTTTGAAACTCTGGCGGGTTTTGTGCTCAACCGCTTGGGGTTCATTCCCCAGGGAGGCGAGTGCTTCCTGCACGACGGCTTGCGCTTTACGGTGGTGGAGATGGACGGGCGGCGCGTGGCCCGCGTCAAGATCGAGCAAATCCAAGCCCGCGTGGCCGCTGCCGAG
>JBOGNW010000095.1:0-5322 GCA_050747425.1 Candidatus Acidiferrales bacterium | reverse complement strand
GTCATCGGCGATTTTACGGGGATGATTGGCGACCCCTCCGGCCGCTCCACAACGCGCCCGGCGCTGGCACGCGAGGAAATTCTGGCCAATGCCGAAACCTACAAGCAACAGGTCTCCAAAATCCTCGACCCCGCCCGCACCCAGGTGCGGTTCAACTCCGAATGGCTGGCGAAACTGAGCAGCGAAGAGCTGCTTCGTCTGTGCTCGCACTACACACTGGCGCGGCTCATCGAGCGGGATGACTTCCAGACGCGCCTGGAAGCCAATCAACCCATCGCCCTGCACGAGCTGCTCTATCCCATGCTACAGGCCTATGACTCGGTGGCGCTCGAAGCTGACGTGGAGCTTGGCGGCACCGACCAGAAATTCAATTTGCTGGTGGGGCGCGAGATTCAGCGCGCCTACGGCCAGCCGGCGCAGATTGCTGTGTTGACTCCCATCCTGCCCGGGCTCGACGGCGTGCAGCGGATGAGCAAGACGCTGCGCAATTACGTCGGGGTCACCGAGTCCGCCAGCGAAATGTTCGGCAAGCTGATGTCCGTCTCCGACGAGCTGATGTGGACCTACTACGAGCTGCTGACCGACCTCGAACCCGGCGAGTTGAAGAAGCTGCGCGTGGACGTGGAGCAGGGCACGGTGCATCCCCGGGACGCCAAGCGCGACCTGGCCCTCCGCCTGGTTGCCGACTTTCACTCTCAGGAGGCGGCCGGGCGCGCCGCCGAAGAGTTTGCTCGCGTTTTCCGTGAGCGCCAGGCGCCGACTGCGCCCATCACGAGGGTGATCGACAGGACGGGTAGAGAAAAGCTATCGAAGGCATTGGTATGGTGGGCCGAGATTTCATCACGGGCGGAGGCCGAACGTCTTATCAAGCAAGGGGCGATTGAGATTGATGGGAAGGTTATCGACGACCCAGGTTTCGAGGTCGATTACAACCAGTCGCAGCAGTTCACCTTGCGTGTCGGGAAGCATAAATTCTTTGTTATTAACATCAAATAGGTGACTATTCCGCATTGAAGCTCTTCCTTCTGGCCAATCCCAAGGCGGCGGGCGGGCGCGCTCGCACTTTGCTGCCGGTCTTGCGCGAGTTTTTCGCCCGGCGAGTGACGGATTTCGGTTACAGCGAAGCCATAGCAACAGAAGATATTCGCCGGCAGGCGCAGGAGGCAGCGCGCGCTGGCTACGAGCGCGTGCTGGTGGCGGGCGGCGATGGCACCGCCCACACGGCGCTGAATGCGCTGTGCGGGAGCGCGGCGGCTCTGGGCATCCTGCCGGTGGGATACGGCAACGACCTGGCGCGTGCCCTCGGCGTGCCGCTGGAACCGCAGGCGGCTGCGGAGTTTCTGCTGGAGGCGCCGGTCGGCTTTATGGATGTGGCGCGGGTGGGAGAGAAAATCTTTGGCTGTGTTTCCGGCGTCGGCTTCGACTCGGAAACCAACCGCCGCGCCAATTCCTGGGGGCCGTGGCCCAAGGGACATCTTCGCTACTTCCTGGCCGGGCTGCTGACGCTGATTCGTTTTCGGCCGCTGCGCCTCGAGATGGTCACCGACTCCGAGGAGTTCACGGGAGAAGTGATGTGGGTGGCCATCGCCAACGCGCCCACCTACGGCGGCGGCGTGCGCATCGCCCCCGAAGCGCGGCTGGATGACGGCCTTCTGGATGTGTGCATCATTGAACGCACTTCGCGGCTGGCTTTGCTGGCCCTTTATCCCTCCATCATGCGGGGCGGGCACTTGCGCGCGCGCCCGGTGCGGTACTTCCGTTGTTGCCGGGTGACGCTGCGCGCTCCGGCCGGAGCCGCGCTGTACGGCGATGGAGAGTTTCTGGGGTTCTTACCGCTCGAAATCAAGATTGAGCCCGCGGCGGCGCGGGTCGTGCGCCGGCCGCAGTAGATTCAGTCTTTCTTTGTTTCCTTGGGCGGTTCCAGCGGCAAGTTGATAGTTACTTTGGGGCGGGTATCGAACTGGGAAATCTTGCGCGCGCGGGATTTCTGCTGGCGCCACTCGGCCTGGATTTCGTGGTCCACTTTCATGTCTACATCGTTGAACTGGTAGCGGCCTTCCTTGTCGCTCACCACGCTAAGCTCCTTCTTGGTGGAAAGATTCTTCAAGTGCACGATGGCGTTTTCGACCGCCTTGTTGTTCTCATCGAGAACCTGGCCGCGGACTGTCCGTGTCGAGCTCTGCTGAGCCAGGGCACCCCAGCCCACGAGTACAGTCGTGGCCAGCAAGAAGGGCGCCAACAGTCTGCTTGTTTGCTGATGATTCATGCTTGTTGCCTCCCGAGCTATTTCTTTCGAGCCAGGCGGAAAACAATGTCGACGCGTTCTTTTTCTCTGCCCGCCACCTCGACCACCTTGGTCTGGTTTTCGTACTCCTCACTCTTGGTAGTCACGTCGTAGCTGGCGCTTTCGGCCGGCAGACGCAGGGTAAATTCTCCTCGGGCGTCGCTTACCCCGCGCCATTTTGGTTTGGCGTCCGTCTTGCGCTTGACGCTTACGGCTACGCCGGGCAGAGCAAAACCTTCGGCCGTGAATACGCTCCCCACGACTAGAGCGTAGGGCTTCTCCTTGCTTTTTTCTTTCGCCGCCAGCGAAGGGCTGTCTCCCGGGAGGAGGAAAGATAGACAGTAAAGCGCGATGGCTGCTGTGGCGACTCTCATGCGAGAAGGCAAAGCGGCACGGGCGGCTCGAGGGGAGGCCGAAGATATCTAGTGATAGCCGTTTCCTTCCTCTTCCTCATGCTCTTCGTCTTCGTCCTCTTCTTCCACAGGAGGCTCCTCGCCGGTCCCGTCCGCCTCTTCTTCGTCCTCTTCTTCAATCACATCGAGTTCGAGGGGGTGAGTATTGACCACTTCTAACTCCACCGCGCACTCGGGGCAGGAGAGGATTTCACCGTCTTCCAGCTCCTCGACGTCAAGGTCAATCAGCGAGCCGCATTGAGGACAATTCGCCACGGGCCTTACCTCCGTGAAGTGCTTTTCCCGTCGCCGGACGTATTATAGTGCATCGGATTTTTTCCCGATGTCTAGCGTATTTTTTAACGGGCAGGAGGGATAGATGCGGGTCGGGGTTGCCGGGTTGACATGGAGGCGGACATGAGAGAGGGGCGAGAGTATCCCGAGCGGCCGGTGGTAGGCGTGGGCGGGGTTGTGGTGCGCGAGGGCTCGGTCTTGCTGGTTAAGCGGGGCGCCGAGCCGCTCAGAGGGCAGTGGTCGCTGCCGGGAGGAGCAGTCGAGTTGGGAGAAACCCTCGAAGAGGCGGTGGTGCGCGAGCTGTGCGAGGAAACCGGGTTGGCCGTGCGCGTGCTGGAGCTGGTGGAGGCTCTCGAGCGCATCACGCGGGATGACACCGGACGCCCGCATTACCACTATGTGTTGCTGGACTATTTGTGCCAAGCGGTAGGCGGTACGCTGCATGCCGGCTCCGACGTAGTCGAGGTTGCCTGGGCGCGCCCGGAGGAGTTTGCTAGCTACAGCCTCAGCCCACCCGCGCGCGCCGTGTGCGAAAAAGCGCTGGAAATGGCGCAGCGCCGCTGAGCTTCAGTTGACCCAGCTTCCGCCCCAGCCATACTTGCCAGTGAGGGGCACGAAGCGGCAGTAATTGATGGTTTGCTGCGAGAGCTCGCTTTCTTTTTTTTCGACCAGAATCAATTCCTGCGATTGAATGTCCCCCACGGGTATGACCAGCCGCCCGTCTTCCGCCAATTGGTCGGTCAGCGCCGCGGGGATGCGCGGAGCGCCCGCCGTTACCAGGATGGCGTCGAACGGGGCCGCTTCGGGATATCCCTGGCTACCATCACCTACCACGCAAGTGATGTTGGCGTAGCCGAACTGCTCGAGCCGCTGGCGGGCTTGGGAGGACAAGGAAGCGTATTTTTCGATGGTGTAGAGGCGCCGAGCCAGCCGCGCCAGGATGGCGGTCTGATAGCCCGAGCCGGTCCCGATCTCGAGCACGGTTTCTTCGCCGGTCAGGTGCAACGCCTGGGTCATGGCGGCGACCATGTAGGGCTGCGAAATGGTTTGTCCCTCGCCAATGGGCAAGGGGCAATCCTCGTAGGCTTGGCTGACGTGTTCGGGGGAAACAAAGAGCTCACGGGGCACAGCGAGGAAGGCTTCCAGAACGCGCGAGTCAGTGATGTCCCGGCCGCGCAACTGCGATTCCACCATCCACGCCCGCAGGGCGGAGTAGTCCCGCTCGCCCATCGCCTTCCTGCCATTATAGCAGTTGGCCGCTTCCCGGGAGGCGCGAGAAGTCTTCAACACGTTATAATGCGTTGTAATGCGAATTCCGGACGAGTTCAGCAAATACCTGCCCCAAGTGCTCTTCGCCGGCATCGGGGAAGAAGGGCAACGACGCTTGGGAGCGGCACGCGTAGCCGTTGTCGGGTGCGGCGCCTTGGGCTCGGCGCAGGCCAATGCCCTGGTGCGCGCTGGCGTCGGTTTTCTTCGGATCATTGACCGTGACTTCGTCGAGGAAAACAATCTGCAGCGGCAGATGCTTTTCGATGAAGCTGATGCCCGCGAGGCTTTGCCCAAGGCAGTGGCCGCCGAGCGCAAACTCAAACAGGTCAACTCCTCGGTGATGGTGGAAGGCGTGGTGGCCGACCTGGTGCCGGAGAATGCGGAAGAATTACTGGCGGACTGTCAGTTGTTCCTGGACGGCACCGACAATTTTGAGACACGCCAGTTGCTCAACGATGTAGCGGTCAAGCACCGGCATCCCTGGATCTATGGGGCGGTGGTGGGAAGCTACGGCGTAACCATGCCCATCGTCCCCGGCGCCACCGCCTGCCTGACCTGTTGGCTCGAGAGTCCGCGTGAGTTGGGCGTGGAGGAAACCTGTGACAGCGTGGGAGTAATCAGTCCGACGGCGAACTGGGTGGCCGCCCTGCAAGTGGCGCAGGCGCTCCAGCTCCTGGTGGGCCACTGGACGCTGCAATCGGCTCGGCTCTTGCGCGGCGACCTCTGGCGGAACGAGTATCAGGCTTCGGCGGCGCCGCAACCGCGCGCGGATTGCCGCACCTGCGGGGCGCGAGAGTTTGTTCATCTCGCTGGGACCGGACGCCCGCAGGTTACGCTTTGCGGGCGCAACTCGGTGCAGATTCATGAGCGCGGACGTCGGCTCGATCTCGACCTGCTTCGCCAGCGGCTGGCCGCGCATGGGGAAGTGCGCAACAACCCTTATCTGCTGCGGCTGCGGTTGCACGACTATGAATTGACGCTTTTTGCCGACGGGCGCGCCATTGTTCGCGGCACCACCGACCCGGCTCTGGCTCGCAGCCTGTACGCGCGTTTCGTCGGTTCCTGAGGACTGCCTGGCAGGCT
>JBOGNW010000094.1:0-2661 GCA_050747425.1 Candidatus Acidiferrales bacterium | reverse complement strand
GTGAGCTTCTCGCTCTTCTCCAGTTCTGCCAAGTGCTCGGCTCCGCGCGGGGTCAGCCGCGCCTGCTCGCGCTCAACCAACTCGCTGTGCAGCGGCAGCATGGCGCGGAGCACTTCGCCGGGAGGCGCCAAGTAATACTCCGTAATCCAGCGGGCCAGCTCTTCGAGCCTTTCGGTCAACAGCCGCTCGCGGTCGACAACTTCAAGAACTTCTTTCAGGCCCTCGCGGTGACGCGGCTCCCGGGCGAGCGCGGTAACGACGCCGACGAGTTTCCGCTGGCGGAAAGGGACAACGACGCGCCCGCCCACGCAAACCTGCCCTTCTAGATCGGCGGGAATGCGATAGGTGAAAGTCTCGGGCAGCGGGAGCGGAACCGCTACATCGCAGTAGGCCGCGGCCGCCATGGAAAGCAATCAGGCAAGAAGCTGGCGAATTTTGTCGAGGTCAACGCGGACATCCCGCATGGCGTCGGGGTTGCGAAGGATGTAGGCGGGGTGGAAGGTGGCCATCATCTTGAGGCCGCGGAAGTCGAGCAACTGCCCGCGCAGTCGGGTGATGGAGACCGGCTTGCCGAGAAGGGTCTGGACGGCAACGCCCCCCAGGCAGCAAATGAGCCGGGGGTGGATGGCATCGAGCTGGCGCAGCAAAAAGGGAGAGCAGGTCTCGATTTCGTCGCGCTCCGGGGTGCGGTTGCCCGGCGGGCGGCACTTGATGACGTTGCAGATGTAGACATCCGGGCGGCGCAGCCCGAGCGATTCAATCCAGTGATTCAGCAACTGGCCGGCGCGGCCCACGAAGGGCAGCCCCTGCGTGTCTTCTTCGGCGCCCGGCCCTTCGCCGACGAAGACCAACTGGGCGCGCGGATTGCCGGTTCCGAAGACGATGTGCTTCCGGTCGGGCCAAAGCTTGCAGCGACGGCAGTCGCCCAGGTCGCGCTCGATGTCCTCGAGGGTCTCACCCTCGAGGCGCCCGGGGGCTTCGCCGAAGAGCGAGAGCGTGCTGGCGCGAGAGGCGCTGACGACTGGCGGAAGCGTGGCTGCCGGAACCGGGCGCGGAGCGGGCGCCGGGTGTGCGGGCGGATTCACAGAGGCAGGCGCGCGGGGCGGGCGGCGCATAAAAGGTGTCAGGCCCATCTCTTCGTAGAAATCGAGCCAGGCGCGCAACTGCTGGGGTTCTTCCTTCATCCGCGAGCGGCCTGGAGGCGCACCACCTCGTCGAGGATACGGTGGGCCACGGCGAGCTTGGAGAGCTTGGGCAAGGCAATCTCCTGGCCGTCGCGGGTCAGGATGGTGACGATGTTGGTTTCGGCGTCGAAGCCGGCGCCGTTCTGAGTAATGTCGTTGGCGACCACGATGTCGAGTTTTTTGGTCCTCAGCTTGGCGCGGGCGTTTTCCACTACGTTTTCAGACTCGGCTGCGAAGCCGACCACAAGACGGCGACCTGGAGCGGCGGTCACGTCGGCGAGCAGGTCGTCCGTGGGCTCCAGTTCGAGCGTGAGGCGGCCTGAGCCTCGCTTAATCTTTTCTTTGGCGGCGCGAATGGGACGGAAGTCGGCGACGGCGGCGGCTTTGACGACCACGCTCGCCTGCGGGAGATGTTTTTTCAGCGCCGCGCGCATCTCTTCGGTGGTGCGGACCGGCTCAAGCTGCGCTACCGGAGGCGGCTCGAGCGCGGTGGGGCCGCTGACCAGGATGACGCGGGCACCGCGACGACGCGCGGCTTCGGCGACGGCGTAGCCCATGCGGCCCGAAGAACGGTTGCTGAGGAAGCGCACCGGGTCGAGGTCGGCGACCGTCGGCCCGGCGGTGACCAAGACGGTTTCTTCGAGCAAGTCGCGCTTGAGGCCGAGGAGGTCACGGACTTTGGCGAGGATGGCGTCGTTGCTGGCGAGGCGGCCGGGACCGGTCCAGCCACAGGCCAGGTAGCCTTCGTCGGGCTCGACAATCGTGACGCCGCGCTCGCTCAGCCTCGCCACGTTGGCCTGGACAGCCGCGTGCTGCCACATATTGACGTTCATCGCCGGCGCCACTAGCACCGGCGCTTTCGCGGCCAGATAGGTGGTGGTCAGAAAATCGTCGGCGATTCCGTAGGCGAGCTTGGCCAGCAGATTGGCAGTGGCGGGGGCAATCAGGAGCAGGTCGGCGCTGTCGGCGACGGCGATGTGCTCGATGGCGGTCTCGAGGTTGGCGGGCGCGCCGCCGGGCGCAAACATTTCGGTGATGACTTTCTCACCGGTGAGAGCGGCGAAGGTCAGGGGGCGGACAAACTCCTGCGCGTGGGCGGTCATCACCACCTGCACGCTCAGGCCTTCCTGCTGGAGCAGCCGCACCAACTCGGCCGCCTTGTAGGCGGCGATGCAGCCGCTCACGCCCAGGACAATTTTCATCGCGCGTTTCCGCCCCGCTATTTGCTCGCCCGCTTGCTCTTGCTCTTCTTGCCCTTCCCGTCGTCCGTCTCGTCGCCCCCGCCCGGCAGCTGGTGCGGGACCAGCCCCGCGATCACTTCTTCCATCGCGATTCCCGTCGGCTTGCGGGTCTGGGTATGAATCAACGGCTTCGCGCCCCCTTGCAGTTGCCGGGCTCGCTTGGCCGCCGCCAGCACGAAGGAGAACTTGCTTTCGATCTTGTCCACCGGAATCATGGCGTTTGCGCTCCGAACGTC
>JBOGNW010000093.1:0-6772 GCA_050747425.1 Candidatus Acidiferrales bacterium | reverse complement strand
CGGGGATGTAGCTGTCGACCGCCGCCATCAGCTCGTCAATGGTCTTCTCCCACTTGGCGTCGCCGTCGAGGGCTTTGAGCGCCGAGACCCGCACCACCGGGGTCTGGTCGCCGGGGAAGCCGTAGCTTTTGAGCAGGTCGCGCACTTCGAGCTCGACCAGGTCCAAGAGCTCGGCGTCGTCCACCATGTCGCACTTGTTGAGCGCCACGATCACGAACGGCACCCCTACCTGCCGCGCCAGCAGGATGTGCTCCCGCGTCTGCGGCATGGGCCCGTCGGGCGCGCTCACGACGAGAATCGCCCCATCCATTTGCGCCGCCCCGGTGATCATGTTCTTGATGTAGTCGGCGTGCCCGGGGCAGTCGATGTGGGCGTAGTGGCGGTTCGGGGTCTCGTACTCGACGTGGGCCACGTTGATGGTGATCCCGCGGGCTTTCTCTTCCGGCGCGTTGTCGATGGACTCGAAGGCCCGGAACTGGATCTTGGGGTTGTTCTTGGCCAGCACCTTGGTGATGGCGCTGGTCAAGGTCGTCTTGCCGTGGTCAATGTGCCCGATGGTCCCGATGTTCACGTGCGGCTTTGACCGCTCGAATTTCTCCTTCGCCATCGCTCCTCGCCCTCTCTAGGTGAGATTCAGGTTCGAAGTTTGCGTCTCGGTGGAGCCCACGACCGGACTTGAACCGGTGACCCCGTCCTTACCAAGGACGTGCTCTACCAACTGAGCTCCGTGGGCCCGCTTGTCCCGAGTCCTGCGCCAGCGGGACGAGGGAAATCCAGCCGGCCGCTGGCCGGCCGACAGCATCGGCTCCAGCTCCCATTTGTCGCTCTCGCAAAACGTTGGAGCGGGAGACGGGATTCGCCTGTCCCCAGTCCCGAATCAGCGGGACGAGGGAAACCCGGCCTGCCGAAGGCAGGGCAAGAGCCTCGGCTGCCGTCACCCCCGTCCGCTCGCGCAAAGGGTTGGAGCGGGAGACGGGATTCGAACCCGCGACCATCGGCTTGGAAGGCCGAGACTCTACCACTGAGTTACTCCCGCCTCGATTCCTCACGCCGTTCCCTCTCTTCACAAGCCCGCAAGCAAGTGGTGGACGGGGGAGGATTCGAACCTCCGTAGCCCGCAAGGGGCGGCAGATTTACAGTCTGCTGCCTTTAGCCACTCGGCCACCCGTCCGTGCCCCAAGCGAACTTGCGCCTTCGCCAACGGCTCCTTTTTGCTGACGGGCGGGCGGGAACGGATTCGGTACTTCGGTTGCGTGGAAGAAAGGCGTGGCTCTCTCAGGCGTCGAGGCGAGCCCCGCCGAATAATTCCACTATCCCCTTCGACTACCGAGCCCAACTTTCCCGCGCGCGGTCACTGGAGCTGGCGAAGGGATTCGAACCCCCGACCCTCTGATTACAAATCAGATGCTCTACCTCTGAGCTACGCCAGCCCGGCCTGCCTCCGGCAGGCTTGACAAACCATAAAAATTACCATACTCGGCAAGAAAATTGCAAGGGGGGTACCCGAATTTCTTCCCCCCACCGGGGTTCCATTACCCCTCTGTCGTGACCCGGTGGCCACTGTGACCCGACTGGCTTATACTCACCTCGTTCGATGCGCCGAGGAACCCAAAAGTGACCCGCGGCAAGCAGGCGGCGGTGCTGGTGGGCGGGTTGGCGGCGCTGAGTCTGGTGGCGGGGCTGGCCTACCGCCTCAGGCCGCCGGGGCTGCCTTCGACGCCGAGCCCCCAGCCTGGCTTGGCCTGGCTTCCCGCCGAAGCCGAAGTCGTCGGCGGGGTCGAGTTGGTCGAGCTGCGCCGCCAAAACTGGCTGCTCGAAATTCTCGCCGCGTCCACCGCTCACGTGCGCGAAGAGCCGGATTATAGGAACTTCGTCGCTGGCACCGGTTTCGATTACGCGCGCGACTTGGACCGGGTCTGGTTCGCGCTGTGGGGAGCCAACGAGCACGCGCTCGTGGCGGGTGTCGCCGAAGGGCGTTTCGCGCGGCAGAAGATTCTTGACTACGCCCGCCAGCAGGGAGCGGGAGTCGAGCCGCATCAAGGAATTGATATCTACGAATGGCGCGCGCTGCCGGCTGCCCCCGGCCAGCCGGCGCGCAGCTTTGCGCTGGCATTTCTCGATGACACCCACCTGGCTTTTGGCAGTGACCGGCCGCGCGCGGCCAGCGCGGTAGATTGCTGGCTGGGTCGGGCGGCGTCGGTGGGCTCCGACGCCAAGCGTAGCGAGGAAGTAACCCGCTGGTCCGCGGGGCGGCAGGCGTGGTTGGTGGCAAACACGGAGCGGTGGTCGCCGTCGCTGCCCGCCACGGCGGGCGGTCCCTCTAGCCTGGCCAAAGTGGTGACACAATTTGCGCTCGGCCTCAGCGCCGGCGCCGAGGGGCTGAACGTCGCCGCCACCGCCCGCTGCCGCGATGCGGCCCAGGCACAGCGGCTTCGCGATAACCTGCAAGTCATGGCGCTGGCGGGCCAGTTGGCGCTGGCTCGCGACAAAAACCCCACCGGGCGCGCCCTGGCTCAGGACCTGAAACACCTGACCTTCTCGCTTCAAGGCGACCGCGTCGAAGCCCGCATTCAACTGGCGCCGGAGACAGTAGGTGGGTTGCTCGGAGGTGTACGCGACAGCCTCGGGCAGCGTTAGACGGCTTTTCTCCTATTTTCGGGCATAGCAAGAAAGAAGAAAGCCGCGGGCCGGCCGGGCAGGCCCACCCGGGAGTAGTGCGAGTTTTTTTCGGCAAGGCTCCCCTCGGCTATGCTCCCTTCGACTTCGCTCCCTTCGACTTCGCTCCCTTCGACTTCGCTCCCTTCGACTCGCTGCGCTGCGACAGGGTCTGCGCCCCGCAAAGGACGCGGGGTCTCCGCTGCGCTCCGACTTCGCTGCGACAGGGTCTCCGCTTTGCTCCGAAAAGCCGTGCCCTGACAAAGAACCAAGAGCGGCAAGGCACAAGGCCTTGCCCTACCCAGACCAGAAGGACGGCAAGACGCTCGTGCAGCGGAGTGAAGCCGTGCCCTGACAAAGAAAAAGCAGATTCCTCGCCCCGCGAGAAAGCGCGGGGCAGGCCGCCGCGAGAAGGCGCGTGGCAGGCCGCCGCGAGAAGGCGCGTGGCAGGCCGCCAGGGGAGTCCAGGGCTCCCTTCAACTCCGCTCCCTTCGACTGCGCTGCGCTGCGACAGGGTCTGCGCTGCGCTGCGACAGGGTCTTCGCTTCGCTCCGACAGGGCAGGCGGAATGACAGAGGAGTTGGCGACTGTGTTGAATGCCCTGCGGATGGCGGCGCCCACAGCGCAATTGACGGACTTCTAAGTCCTTCGGGGAGGCAAAGAGGCAAGAAACAAGGAAGCAAGGAGGCAGGAAGCAAAGAGGGGGAACTGCCTTGACCCGTTCTCGATGAATTGGTACTGTCGCGACTAAGAGGTGCCATCCCTTCGTATGGAGACCCTACCATGAAAACCCTTACCCTTTCCCTATTGCTTTCGCTGGCGGCGGTGAGCCTCAGCGCGCAGGCGCCGGTGCCGAGGGAAACGTCAACCGAGACGGTGCGCCCGATGAGGGCTGAACCGGAAGCGCCGAGCAAGGAGAAGCCCGGGCCGGTGGCGGAAGCGGCCACGGTGCGGCTGATCCGTTTCAGCGGCCTGCTGCGCGACGCGCATGGCCCGCAAGGCACGGGTGTGCTCGGAATTACCTTCGCTTTATACAAAGAGCAGAGCGGCGGGGCTCCGCTGTGGCTCGAGACGCAGAACGTCGAGCTGGCGGCCGAGGGGCGCTACACCGTGCTGCTGGGCTCGACCCACAACGAAGGCTTGCCGCTGGAGATTTTCGCTTCCGAGGCGGCGCGCTGGCTGGGCCTCCGGGTGCAGGGGGAAGAGGAACAGCCGCGGATTCTGCTGGTCAGTGTTCCCTATGCGCTGAAAGCGGCCGATGCCGAGCGGCTGGGCGGCAAGCCCGCCGAAGCTTTTTTGCTGGCCCCGCCAGGGGCAGGGCTGGCCGCCGCCTCGGGCGGGAATGCAGAGAAGAGTGGAAGCGACAAGGAGCAGGCGCTCAGCAAGGGCGGCGATGGCACGCTGGCTCAGGTGGTCAGCGGCACGGTGGACCGCATTGCTCGGTTCACGGCCGCTGATGCGGTGGGGGACTCCGAGATGCTGCAAGTGGGAACCGACATCGGCTTGGGGGCAACGACGCCCATGGGGAAACTGCACGTGCAGAACACGGGCGCCTTGACGAAGTTGGTGGTGGGCAATCCCAGCGTCACCGGGAACAACGCCGCCGACGGCTTCATCCAGATTTTCGGCGAGCACAACGGCGTGGTCAAGACGGCCTTCATCCAGAATATCGGCTCGAGCTTGCAGTTCAACGGGGCGAGCACGGGGGTGAACATCCAGCTTCTAGGGGCGACGGAGAGTTCGATTCTGAACGGGACCTCCCTGGGGGTATACGACGCCGCCAACGCCAAGCGGCTCTACATCCGGCACGATGGCACCCGGGTCCTCTTCTCCACTTCCGGGACCAATGCGGGCGGGATGGCCTTTCGGCCGGTAGCCAATCTGACCAACGCCTTTCAAGTCCAATCAGCGGGCGGGGCGGCGACGGTGATGAATGTTGACACCACCAATGCGCGGGTGGGCATCGGCACGGTCACGCCGACCACGGCGCTCGACGTTGTGGGCACGGTCAACGCTACGGCTTTCGTCGGCGACGGCTCGGGGCTGACCACCTGCCAGGCGGGGGAGGAGGGGTCACAGGTACCGGCCAAGCTACGAAGGTGGCCTTCTGGACCGACAGCTCTACGCTGGGCTTCAACGCAGATCTCTTTTGGGACAACACCAACTCCCGCCTGGGCGTGGGAACGGTTATCCCGGACGCCAAGCTTACCGTGCTTAGCGGGTCCACCAAGGCCCTGAGCGCCCACACGACAACTACCACTGTCAATGGCTTCGCCGTTCAGGGCCAAGCCACAGGGGCAACGGGAGCCACGATCGGGGTGTGGGGACGCAATTTCAGTAGTTCTAACAACGCTTTAGGCGTTCTCGGCGAAGCAACGGCCTTCAGCGGCGCTACTTTCGGTGTGGACGGAGTTTCTTCGAGCACTACCGGGACAGGCGTCCGCGGCCTAGCCACGTCCTTCAGCGGAGTGACCATAGGCGTGCACGGACGGATCAACAGCACCACGGATGCTGCCGTGGCCGTATTTGCAGAGTCCACGGGTGGCAGCGGGGCCAACATCGGTCTGGACGCTAGAGTGGCCAGCGCCACGGGCATCGCCGGGGTGTTTAACAACACCGGCGGGGGTAAGATTCTGAGCGGCCAGGCCACTGGGCTAGAGGTGTTCAGCGTGGCCAACAGTGGCAACATCGTAACCTCCGGCAACGTGACGGGGGTGCTCGGAACATTCAGCGGGAATAACACGACGCAGATTGTCTCAGTCACCCAGAACAACGCCAGTCTTGGAGTCGGGCTGAAAATTACCGGACCCGACAACAACGGCAGCACCGCCGCTGGACTGAAGATCACCTCCGGCACGCAGTTCATGGTCATTGACGGCAATGAGCTGGATACCAACGAGGGACTATTCCTGAACCATAACGCGGCGGTGAACGTCATCATCGCCGACGGGGGCGGTAACGTTATGATCGGCACCAGCGGCGTAGTGGCGGAGCGGCTGCGGGTCTCGGGCGACATCCGCATCGGCACCGGCACGACGGGATGTGTCAAGGACAATGACGCCGACATACTGACTGGTACCTGCTCGTCCGACGCCCGGCTGAAGCGCGACATCGAGCCGTTCCCGCCGATGCTGGAGCGGGTGGTGCAACTGACGCCGGTGCACTTCTACTGGCGGGCGGCCGAGTATCCGGAGAGAACTTTGGGCACGTCAAGATCGTATGGTTTGGTCGCACAGGACGTGGAGCAAGTGATGCCCGAGTTAGTCACGCAAGACCAAGAGGGGTTTAAGGCCGTCCGCTACAGCCAATTGCCGCTTTTGATGCTGCAAGCGCTCAAAGAGCTAAAGGCGGAGAACGACCACCTGCGGAAGGAGCTGGAGAGCCAGCTCTCCGCGCAGGCGGTCGCGCTGGCGGCGCTGCGGGCCGAGCTGGAGGAAATCCAGCAAGTGCTGGCGCAGGTGGGGAGCGAGGTTCGGGGGACGCGCGCGCGTCGGTAAGCCCAGGAGTCGGGCTGCACCAAGGCCGCGGATTCCGCCCCCGGCCCTTCGACTTTGCTGCCTTCGGCCCCGAAGCTGCGGGGCTCAGGACAGGCAGGCCAGGGAGGCCGTGCCCTCACAAAGAGTTAAGGGCGGCAAGGGGTCCTTCGACTACGCTCCCTTCGACTCGCTGCGCTCGCTCAGGGTCTACGCTGCGCTGCGACAGGGTCTACGCTGCGCTGCGACAGGGTCTGCGCTTCGCTCCGAAAAGCCGTGCCCTGACGTGCGCTCGGGGCATACAGGAGGGAGGGCACAAGGCCCTCCCCTACATGAAAGGAAGGACAGTGGGGGAGGCGGGAGGGCACCCCGCAAAGAGCGCGGGATCTTCGCTGCGCTGCGACAGGGTCTGCGCCCCGCAAAGGAAACGGGGTCTCCGTTCCACTCCGGCTGCGCTGCGATAACTTCGGCAGGCTCAGCATCTACGCTGCGCTCCGACACTTCGGCTGCGCTCAGTGCAGGCAAGGCCCTCCGCTACATTGCTCGGCGAGACAGGAGGGCGCCCTTCGACAAGCTCAGGGTCTCCGTTGCACTCCGACTAGGCCCTCCCCTACCCAGGCGCTAAGAAGCAGGTCCCTCGACCC
>JBOGNW010000092.1:0-4114 GCA_050747425.1 Candidatus Acidiferrales bacterium | reverse complement strand
AGATTGAACTCTACAAGCTCGCCCCTAATTCCCACCGGCACTAGAGCGCCAGACAGGACCTTCGGCAAGTTTCAAGGCAGACAGGAATGTCTGCCCCACTGAGTGTATGGTGGTGGTTAGCGGCTACCGCGGGCACCCTGGCCGGTGCGCCCGCGAGTCTTGGGGATGTCCTCGACGTTCACTTTGCCTTCGGCCAACTGGAGCAGAAAGGGCTCGCTCTGGAAGCCGCGGATTTTGCCGGCGATGCGCACCACGTCTTCGTTCTTCAGATTCTTCAGGTCGGCCGGCTCAATGACTTTGATTTCGATGTTGGCCGACTTGGCGTCGGCGGCTTCCTGGCCGGCCGCCACGCGCAGGGTGACGGAGTTCTCCGGGGTTTGCGCGACCTCGATGATCAAAACCTCCAGATCGGGCTGGCCGTTCTCCGCCAGGCCAATTTCGGCGCCGCAACTGGCGAGAAACATCATCTGGGCGGTTTCGCCGCCAGCCTTCAAGTCGTCGAAGATGCGCTTAAGGTTCATCTCGGCGCGCACGGCATTCACCTGCTCGCCGTTGATGAGCTTCCAGTCGGCCGGCGGGTTTACCGATTCCCCGGAGCGGGCCACCAATTGCGTCACCTGATCGCCCAGACACTGGAGCTCGACTTGCTGGTGGGTGGCGATCACCTTGGTCAGGTAGTCCTTCACCTCTTCCGCCTTGGGAATGTTCTGACGGATGGCGCGGGCCAGGTACCACACGCCCTGCGGATAATCCGGCGTCGTCTGCCGGAGCAGGGCCAGGGCCAACTGGTAGTTCAAGCGGGCGTCGTCGGGGGCGCGCTCCAGAAGCCATTTGTATTCCCGGCCGGCCTTGGGGTAGTCCTTGTTGCGCCAGGCGACGTAGGCCAGGGCGGTGTGCAGCGAAATTTCTTCCTGCTTCTTCATCAGGCCAAACTGCTCGGCGGTCATCCCCTGCGGCGGCTTGGCGGCCGACCACAGGCGCTCATGCACCTCCAGAGCTTGGACAGCCCGCTCGGCGGCCCTGGCGGCAATTTGGTCGGCGTTGGTCTCGCCTTCGCGGAAGGACTGCAAGAAACTGATGGTGTAGAGCAGATTGAAACGGTAATAGGCGGGATCGAGCGCCGCCATCTCCACGTTGGCGTTGCCTTGCTTCCAAACGCTCAACACGTCCTGCTTGTTCATCGCCAGGAAGGCATCGGCGGCCTGCATGGCGCGCGCGTAATCCTGGGCGGCGTAGGCCGTTTCCAACTGAGCCCCATACACATACACGCGGTAGGCCGACTGCGGATAGGTCTTGAGGAAGGCGTCGATCACCTCCAGGCGCTGCTTCAGGTCCTGCGTGCGCCCAATGTCCTGATAGGCGTTGTACTCCTCCGCCTTGCGCTCGTACTCGCGCTGGGCTTGCCCGCCCGCACCGCTTGCGCCCAGCAACACCAGTATCGCCGTCCCGGCCAGCCATTTGACTCCCGTTTTCACTGCTCTGCGCCTCCTTCTTCCACTTTTCAATCAGTAAGTCCCGCAGGGGTAGAACAACAGGGCAAAAACAAACCCCTATTATAGGGATCCTCGCCGAGCCAACGCAAGCGACTTTTCGCTCTCGGCCTTTTCGCCTCCTCGTTCAGTTGATAAGATGAGCTTTCGACCCAATCTGTTATCCGACGAAAGTCCTATCCGGAGGCGCGATGAAGAACCGGGAGGCTCCTCTTGCCATTGTCACCGGCGGCAGCCGCGGCATTGGGCTGGCCATTGCCCGCGAGCTCGCCCGGCGGGGCCATCGCCTGGCGCTGGTGGCCCGCCGTCGGGAGGCGCTCGCGCAGGCCGCCGCCCAACTCGCCCCCGCTGCCCCGGCCGTGCGTGCTTTTCCCTGCGATGTCTCGGACCCGGCGGGGGTGGAGGCGGCTTTCGGCGAGATCCTCGCCTGGGGCGGGCGGGTGGACGTGCTGGTCAACAACGCTGGCCTCGGCCGCTTCGCCCCGGTCCATCAAATCACGCTCGAGGACTGGGACACCACCTTCGACACCAACCTGCGGGGCGTTTATCTCTGCTCGAAGGCGGTCATCCCGGCGATGATCCGCCAGCGCAGCGGCCACATCATCAACATCAGCTCGCTGGCCGGCAAGAACGCCTTCGCCGGCGGGGCCGCCTACTGCGCTTCCAAGTGGGGCCTGCAAGGGTTGAGCTACTGCATGGCGGAAGACCTGCGCGCCTACGGCATCCGCGTCAGCGTGGTCTGCCCCGGCACGGTGGAAAGCGAATTTTCGCCCCACGCCGGCAAAGACCCTCAGAAAATGCTGAAGCCAGAAGACGTGGCGCGGGTGGTGGGCTGGCTGCTGGAGCAGGAGCCGCAGAGCTTCGTGAGCGAAGTCCTGCTGCGGCCGACGCAAAAGCCTTAGTCGCGCGCCAGGCGGCGCTTGATTTCCGCCTTCACGTAATCCCGCAGAGACGCGCGCATGCGCCGGTCGGTGACGATGATGCGCAGGTCGCTGACTTTCAGATCGGGCAGGAAGGCCAGCGCCGTCCCCAGCGGTGTCAGCGGGTGCCGCACCAGTTGCAGGCGGACGTCGTAGCGCGTTGACCACTTGGGGTGACGGGCAATCTGTTCCACCAGCGCCTCGGCCAGATCGTCGCGGCGCAGGATGCTGAGCAGGGCGGCTTCGGTCAAGAAACTGTTGTCGAGCGCGGGGCCGATGACCGGCTCATTGCCCTCCAGCAGCAGGGCGGCCACCACCCGCGCGCTGGCGCGGCGCCCCAGCGTGATCTGTTGTCCCAGTGGCAACTGCGCTACGCGGTTGATAATCAAATCTTCGGCCAGGCGCTTGATTTCCGCCGACACCGCCGGTTGCAGCGTCACCGTCACCAAATCAAACAGGTAGAGAAACTTCAGCAGCCGCAAGGCCAGCAGCCGCGGCGTGCGCGGATGCTCGACCACCGCCGCCTTCACCCGCGGGCTCTGAACCCACTGCTCGTGGCGCGCCACCGCCTCCAGCAATTCGCGCGGCGCGTCCTTGCGTTGCAGCAGCGTCAGCAGGTGTTCTTCGCTGAAGAAGGGATTGCGCAGCAGACCCAGCAGCACATCGAGCGACGAGTCGTGCACCAGCAGGCGAATCTCTTCCGGGCCGCCACGCTCGGCGCGCGCGAGGCGCTCTTCAAGACGCGCCTTCATCGCGCCGCCTGCTCCTCTAACCAGCGGCGCTGCCCCAGCCGCAGGGCTCCCTCGGCCGGTGTGATTCGCAGGGGCTCGACGATCGCTTCCGAAGCCTCGTGGAGTATTCGGCTGCGCACTTGAGCAAAAATCTCCTCGCTGGCAGCGAATACACCTCCACTCGTCGCTACGGGTACTTCGCTTGCAACCAAACCGAGCTCCCCCAGGACCGCGAGCGCCAGTGCGGCCAGCGCCGCCGTCGCCTGCTCGAGAATTTCTCTGGCGGCCAGGTCGCCTTCGCGGGCCGCCCGCAGCACTTCGGGCATCAGACCAGCCAATTCGGCCACCGTCGGCGGGGTGGACAGCTTCGCCTGTTCGATGAACCGCCCAAGGCGCGGCGCGCCGCCCTTCTCAAAAGCCAGGAGCGCTCGGCACCCGATGTCGTAGGCGCTGCCTTCATCGCCCACGTCCGGACCGAGACCTCCGGCGCGCGCTGTGCGGCCTGATTCACTGCGCCCGTAGGCGATAGAACCAGTTCCCGCGATCAAGACCACGCCCGGGCCCGCGCCCACCGCGGCTTCGAGCGCCACCTCCATATCGCCGACGACGTAGAGAAAGCGCGGCCGCAGTAGCTCGGCCAACGCCGAGCGGGCGCGCTCACGCGCCTCGGCGTCGGCGCCGCCGGCAAAGCCCGCGCAGACCACCTCTACATCGAGCCCGGGCAGGCTCGCGGCGCGGCGCAACTGCTCGAAGCAATCGGCGAGCGTGGCGCGTAACTCGGCCGGGGAGACGCGACGCAGGTTGGCGCCGACTCCCGCGGCGCGCGCCACTACGACGCCCGCCTCGTCGGCCAGGGCGCACTCGGTCTTAGTGCCACCGGCGTCGATTCCCAGGAAGAAAGCCATCGTCGTAGGGCTGAAATTCTAACCTTTCTCGGCGCCTCTGCGCCTCCATGGCCGCTTTTCTGCTAGAC
>JBOGNW010000091.1:0-5514 GCA_050747425.1 Candidatus Acidiferrales bacterium | reverse complement strand
AGCTCGGGCAGGTGGACTTTCTGGTGCAGGGGACGCTCTATCCCGACGTCATCGAATCGGTTTCGGTGCGCGGCCCTTCGGCGACCATCAAGACCCACCATAATGTGGGCGGGCTTCCGAGCGATATGGACTTCCAGTTGATCGAGCCGCTGCGGGAATTGTTCAAGGATGAAGTGCGCGTCATCGGCCGCGCCCTGGGCCTGCCGGAGGAAGTGCTGCTGCGCCAGCCCTTTCCCGGGCCGGGCCTGGCGGTGCGGGTAGTGGGGGAAGTGAGCGAAGAGCGTCTGGCGCTGCTGCGGGCGGCGGACGCAATTGTCGAAGAGGAAGTGCGGCGCGCCGGTCTCTACGAAAAACTCTGGCAGTCGTTTGCCGTGCTGCTGCCGGTGCGCTCGGTGGGGGTGATGGGCGACTTCCGCAGCTACGGCACCGTGGTGGCAGTGCGAGCGGTGGAGTCGGCCGACGGGATGACGGCCGACTGGGCGCGCTTGCCGGAGGCGCTGCTGGAACGGCTCTCGGCCCGCATCGTCAATGAAGTTCCCGGGGTCAACCGCGTGGTGTACGACATCAGCTCCAAGCCTCCCGGCACCATCGAGTGGGAATAGCGCCGCGGCCGTTCTTGGCCGTGAGAGAATCCTGTAACCGGCCGTGAGCGGAAGGCGTCCAACTGGTTGGAAATGGACGATAGCAAGCAGCAGTGCGTCAAGGAAAGCCTCGAGCCCCCCGAGCGACCCCGACCCCCAGAAGCAAGAGCGCTGGCTCATCGAGCGGGCGCAGCAGGGCGACCACGACGCCTTCGCCGGCCTGTTGCAGTTGCATCAGCGGCGGGTGTTTTCGGTGATTGCGAACCTACTGCGACGCCCGGGGGAGGTCGAAGACCTGGCGCAACAGGTGTTCTTGAAAGTCTATCAGGCGTTGCCGCGCTTCGACTTTCGCGCCGCCTTTTCCACCTGGCTTTACCGCATCACGGTCAACGAATGCCTCGACCATCTGCGGCGCCAGCGGGCGCTGAAAGCTCCGGGGCGCAGCGAGGTGCAGTTCGAGGATGCCGCCGACCTCGAACAGGTGCTGGCCGCGGCGACGGAGAGCTCGGCCAACCCGGAGCACCGCGCCCGGTTGAAGGACTTGGTGGAGAAATTGTTTGCCCGCCTGCCGGCGGAAGACCGCGCGCTGCTGACGCTGCGCGAGGTGGAAGGATTTTCGGTGGAGGAGATTGCCACCACGTTGAAAGTGAACGAGAATACCATCAAAGTGCGTTTGTTTCGCGCCCGGCAGCGCTTGCTGGAAGCCTACCGGCGGGTTACGGTTTCGGATGGGCGACGACGAGGGTGAGCGATGACCTGTAAGGAAATGGAGTTGTACTTTGAGGAGTGGCGGAGCGGGCGAGCCCCCGCGGCCTTTGAGGAACACTTGCGGCAGTGTGTTGCTTGCCGGGAATTGGCGGAGGAGTTGGGGCGTGCGGCTGCCTGGCTCGGAGCAACGGCGCTCGAGGCTCCTGAGCCCGGGCCGGCTTTCTGGGCGCGCCTGCGCGCGCGTCTCGAGGAAGCCGACCGGCGCGCCGACTTCTGGGGAGCGCTGGGCTGGGTGGCGGGCCGCGCGGCTCTAGTCCTGTCGGCGGTGGTCTTGATACTGACCGTGTGGGTGTGGCGAGAAAGCGCGCCTTCGAATGGGCAAGTGGCTTTCGATGCGCCGCAGTCTTACTTGGAAGATTCTTCGTTGCCGGGGACAGGGGCCGGCCGGCAACTCAATCGCGATGAAGTGCTGCTGACGCTGGTGGCCCAACAGGAGCCGCCACGATGATCGGAACGCGCCGCGCTGTTGTGTATTTGCTTCTCGTGTTTGGCCTGGGCCTGGCCTTGGGCATGCTGGGGACGGTGTGGGCCACGCGACACGGCTTTGCCGCCGAGCGAGGCGAGCGGCGGGGGCATTCGCGCCGGAGCGCGCTCGAGTGGCTGGACAGCGAACTGAAACTCAGCCCCGAACAGCACCGGCAGGTGGAAGCCATCTTGGACGAAACCATTCAAGGCTACCGAGGCATCCGCGAGCGCACGCGGCCGGAGTATGAGGCCGTGCGGCAGCAGGGGCGGGAGAAGATTCGCGCCGTGCTGAACGAGCAGCAGCGGGCGCGCTTCGAGGAACTGGTGCGGGAGAAAGACGCCCGGGAGGCCGAGCGGCGGCGCAAGTCTGAAGAGCAAGACCGGCCGGCGTCGTCGGGAGGGAACCGCCAGTGAAAGGGTTGCTGAGGAGAATCATCAATTGGGTGCGCGGCCACCGGCGCGCCTCGGTGGCGCTCGCCGCAGCCCTGGTAGCGGCCGTGCTGATTGGAGTCTTCGCGCTCTCGCGCCGCAGCGACGTGCAGTATTTTACCTCTACGGTGGAAGAAGGCGACATCATCGCCACCGTGCAGGCCACGGGCACCATCGGCGCGGTGACGACGGTGCAGGTAGGCTCGCAGGTTTCGGGGCGGATTGACTCGATTCTGGTGGACTTCAATTCTCAAGTGAAGAAAGGGCAGCTCGTCGCCCGCATTGATTCCGCGCCCTTCCAGGCGCGCCTGCTGCAAGCCGAAGCGGATTTGGCGAGCGCGCAGGCGGGCGTGAAAAGTCTGGAAGCCGACTTGGCGGCCGCGCGGGCCAACCTGGAGAAGGCGCGGGCGGGGTTGCGCGAGGCGGAGCTCAAGCGCAAGCGCACCGTGGAGCTCTTCGAGCAGGGAATCGCTTCGCAGCAGGAGCGCGAGGCGGCCGACGTAGCCTACGAGACGGCGCAGGCGAACCAGAGCGCGGCGGAAGCCCAGATTAACCAGACGCAGGCGCGGGTGGAGCAAGGGCGGGCGGGGGTCAAGCAAAGCCAGGCGCGGCTGGAGCAGGCGCGCCTCGACCTGCAAAACACTTTCATCCAGGCGCCTATTGACGGCACGGTTATCGCGCGCAACGTGGACGTGGGGCAAACGGTGGCCGCCAGCCTGCAAGCCCCGACGCTGTTCACCATCGCGCAGGACCTCACACAGATGCAGGTCTACGCCAAGACCGATGAGTCGGACGTGGGGCGGATTCGGGTGGGCGTGGACGCCAGCTTCAAAGTGGATTCCTTCCCGCAAGACAGCTTCCGCGGGAGCGTGAAGCAGGTGCGGATGAACGCCTACCAGGTGCAGAACGTGGTGACCTACGACACCATCGTCGAGTTTGAAAACCCGGAAGGGAAGCTGTTGCCGGGGATGACGGCCTACGTGACCATTCCCGTAGCCACGGCGCGGGGCGTGGTCAAGATTCCTAACGGCGCGCTGCGCTATACTCCCGACCTCGCGGAAAAAGAGCGCCGCGCTCTGCTGGCCAAATACAACCTGCTCGCGCCGCCCGCCGGGCCGGACAACGGGCAGGGCACCGTACACGCCCAAGAGCAGAAGGGCGGCGAAGCCGGCGCGGGCCAGGGGCGCAGCGGCGACTTTCGCGAGCGTCTGCAAAAAATGAGCCCCGAAGAGCGTGCGCAGATGCAGGCTCGCTGGCAAGCGCGCCAGGCACAGGGAAACGCCGAGGGCGGCTCGCCTATGGGCCCGCGCTCGACGCCTCCGGCCTCGGAACAAATTCTCTGGAAGCTCCGGCCGGACAACACCTTGCAGCCCGTGCGGGTCAAGACCGGCGTCACGGATTTCACCTTCACGGCACTGGTGGAAGGGGAGCTGCGGCCGGGCGACAAAGTGGTCATCGGCCAGACCTTTTCCGCCCGACGCCAGCAGTCTCCGCTCGGGCCTGGCGGGATGCGACGCTTCTAGTAGTTTCCGAGCGACCGCCGTGCAAAACCACACCGTCATCCAGCTCGAAAACGTAGAGAAAGTCTACGATTTGGGCGAAGTTAAGATTCCCGCGCTGCGCGGCGTATCGCTCGAGGTTCAGCCGGGCGAGTTCGTGGCCATCATGGGGGCCTCGGGCTCGGGCAAGTCCACAATGATGAACCTCATCGGCTGCCTCGACCGGCCCACGGCGGGGCGGTATGTATTGGACGGGACAGATGTGGCGCAGCTCTCCTCGGTCGAGCGGGCGCGGATTCGCAACCGGAAAATTGGCTTCGTGTTTCAGCAGTTCAACCTGTTGGCGCGCACGTCGGCGCTGGAAAATGTGGAATTGCCGACCCTCTATGCCGGCCTGCCCGCCGAGGAACGGCACGAGCGCGCGCGCCGGTCTCTGCGGCTGGTGGGGCTGGAGGGCCGCGAGGATCACTTCCCCAGCCAGCTCTCCGGCGGCCAGCAGCAGCGCGTGGCGGTGGCGCGGGCGCTCATCAACGAACCGTCCATCCTTCTCGCCGATGAACCCACCGGCAACCTCGACAGCCGCACCAGCGCCGAAATTTTGGACCTGCTCGAAGCCCTGAATCACCAGCGCAGCCTGCTCATCGTGCTGGTGACCCACGAAGCCGATATCGCCGCCTACGCCCGCCGCGTCGTGTTCATGCGCGACGGACGCATTCTCCGCGACTTTAGGGTCGGCGGCCGCCACGAAGCCCTGGAGGCCGTGCAGCACATGATGGCGGAGACCTCGGCCGAGCTGGCGCGAGCGCCGGAGTCCTAGCCGATGGAGCTGGGAGTCATTCTCCGCATCGCCCTGCGCGCTCTGGCGCGCAACAAAATGCGCTCCGCGCTCACCATGCTGGGGATTGTCATCGGCGTCTCAGCGGTCATCGCCATGGTGGGGGTAGGGCAGGGGGCCGAGAACCAGGTGCAGCAACAAATCGCCAGCTTCGGCACCACCACGGTTTTCATCTCCTCCGGCAGTCCGTCGCGCCGGCCCGGCGGGACTCGCGGCGGCTTCTGGCAAGTCAAGAGTCTCGTGGTGGATGACATGCACGCCATTGAGCGTGAGCTACCGCTCATCAGTTTCTGCGCCCCGGGCACGATGTCGAGCGCCCAGGTGGTTTTCCGCAACCAGAACTGGTTCACGCGGGTGATGGGCACGACGGGCAGCTACTTCGCGCAGCGCGACTGGCCGTTGCTGGCCGGAGCGCTTTTCGGCGACGAGGAAACGCGCGCCTCGCAGAACGTGGCGGTGCTGGGCAAGACCGTGGCGGACTTGCTCTTCGTGGCCGAGGATCCGGTCGGGCAGGTGATTCGCATCAAGGACCAGCCCTTCCGCGTCATCGGCGTGCTGTCACCGAAAGGGCAGTCGGCCTTCGGCGATGACCAGGACGACCGCATCTTCGCGCCTTACACAACCTTGCAGAAGAAAATCTCCGGCCAAGACTGGCTGCAATTCCTCTCCTGCTCCGCCATCAGCCAGGAAGCTTCGATGGCCGCTCAGCCGCAAATCGAATCCCTGCTGCGCGAGCGCCACCGCATCCGCCCCGGCCAGGAGGACGACTTTGCTGTGCGCACCCAGTCGGAGGTGGCGGAGCTGGCCGAACAAACCAGCCGCGTGATGACCTTCCTGCTGGGCAGCATCGCCTCGATTTCGCTGCTGGTGGGCGGCATCGGCATTATGAACATCATGCTGGTTTCGGTCACCGAGCGCACGCGCGAGATTGGCATCC
>JBOGNW010000090.1:0-4919 GCA_050747425.1 Candidatus Acidiferrales bacterium | reverse complement strand
CCGGCGGTCAACCACAGGAACAACTCCTTGGCCCACTGCAGCGGCTCGGCCAGGAAAACTTCCTCTGCCACCACCACCACCACGGTCATCACTTGCACGGCCGTGCAGGTTTTGCCCAACAGCGTGGGCGGAAAAGTGCGAAAACCGGCGCCCAGAATGAAGGCCAGAGCAGTCACCAGCATGAGCGCGTCGCGACCCAGCACCAGGATGCTCAGCCACCAGGGCACAGCTCCGCGTACCGCCAGCACCACGAACGATGTCGAAAGCAGCAGCTTGTCGGCCACGGGATCGAGCGTGGCGCCGAGCGGGGTGCGCTGCTCGAACCGCCGCGCCAGCAGCCCGTCGAAGAAATCCGTCAGCGCCGCCGCCACCAGCAATCCCAAAGCCCAGCCGTAATGACCGGTGAGCACGGCCACGGCGAAGAAAGGAATCAGCAGCAGGCGCAGCAAGGTCAGCTGATTGGCCAGGGTGAAAATCTGCTGCTTCATGCCCGCTCTAGGACTCAGTGAGTTCCGTCAGATAATCCAGCACCGAGCGGCCCACTTGTCGCTCGAAGGTCTGAGCCAGGGAGGGGATGGAGCCCTGCGGCTCGTCGCGGGCGATGCGCTCCACGCGCAGCATGGGATAGAAGAGCGTCGGCAATCCCACCCCTTCTTCGCTCGGATCCTTCACCTGGCGGATGAAGTCGTCGAAGGAGTTCAAGTCAATGCCGCGCACGGTGATGCCCGCCTGATTGATGGACAGCAACTGGCCCCAGATGCGCTCCTTGGGGTCGTGCAGGCTGACGATGACGATCGAGTAGAGTTCCATGGTTGCGGCCCCTGTGGCCCTTCTCTAGACTCTCATCTCTCTCAAGTCAGCGGCCCGCCGCAACGGCGGCTCAGTCGCCTGCTGCACTTCTTCCGGCGATACGCCGGGAGCGACTTCCTTGAGCAGCAGGCCATCGCGAGTCACCTCGATGACAGCGAGTTCGGTAACTATCGTATTCACCACACCGACGCCGGTCAGCGGCAACAGGCAGCGCTTGACGATCTTGGGCTTCCCCTTGGCGGCGTGCTCCATGGCCACAATCACTCTCCGCGCCCCCGCCACCAGATCCATCGCGCCCCCCATCCCTTTCACCATTTTGCCCGGAATCATCCAGTTAGCCAGGTTACCTTTCTCGTCAACCTCCAGCGCCCCCAGGATGGAGAGGTCAATGTGCCCTCCGCGAATCATAGCAAACGAGTCGGCGCTGGAGAAATAGGCCGCCCCGCGAACCTCGGTCACCGTCTCCTTGCCAGCACTGACCAGGTCGGGGTCTTCGTCCCCCTCGAGCGGCCACGGCCCGATGCCCAACAGTCCGTTCTCCGATTGCAGAATCACATCCATCCCGGCGGGAATGTAATTCACCACCAGCGTGGGCAGGCCGATGCCCAGGTTGACGTAGTAGCCGTCGCGCAGCTCCTGCGCTACGCGCCGGGCGATGAGCTCCCGCGCCGCTTCTCCACTCAGTCCGGGCATCGTTTATCCGCTCCGCGGCCGCACGGTGCGGCGCTCGATACGCTTCTCATAGTTGGTTCCCTGGAAAATCTGGTCTACATAAATGCCCGGGGTGTGCACGTTCGCCGGCTCGAGCTCCCCCAGCTCCACCAGCTCCTCGACCTCGGCAATCACGAGGTCGGCCGCGGTCGCCATCACCGGGTTGAAGTTCCGCGCCGTCTTACGATAGACGAGATTTCCCCAGCGGTCTCCCTTCCAAGCCTTAACAAAGGCGTACTGCGCCCGCAGCGGCTTCTCAAACACATACATCTTGCCGCCAATCTCCCGCGTCTCTTTACCTTCTGCCACCAGGGTTCCGAACGCTGTGGGCGTGAAGAACCCGCCCAGGCCCGCTCCGCCAGCGCGCATGCGCTCGGCAAACGTTCCCTGCGGGACCAGCTCTACTTCGAGCTCGCCCTTCAGTACCTGCTGCTCAAAAAGTTTGTTCTCGCCCACATAGGTTGACACCATCTTTTTCACCTGCCGCGTCTGCAAGAGCAGGCCGATGCCGAAGTCATCCACCCCAGCGTTGTTCGACATCAACGTGAGCTGACGGAGGCCCTTGCGGCGCACGGCCGCAATCAGATTCTCCGGAATCCCGCACAGACCGAACCCTCCCATCATAATGGAAGCGCCGTCGGCAATGTCGCGGATGGCCTCGTCGGCGTTCGCAACGACTTTATTCATCGTTCCCCCTTTAGCTGATTCGCGGCTCTTCCCTTCAGCGCCTTCACGAGCTGCGCTGCGGCCTCGAGCGCTCGCGCCGAATGGCTGTGGCGCTCGCAGCACTCGACCAAAGCGCTGCCCACCACCACACCGTCCGCCACACCATCGAGCGCCTGCACCTGCTCGCGCCGGCCGATGCCGAAGCCTACCGCTACCGGCAAGCGCGTCAGGCGGCGCACGCGCGCAACCAACTTTTTCACTTCAGCGGGCACGTCGGCGCGGAGGCCGGTGGTGCCGCGACGCGAAATTACGTATACAAACGCATTACAACGTCGCACTATGGCGCGCAAACGGGCGTTCGTGGAGGTGGGGGCGACCAGAAAAACGGTGTCCAGCCCCCCGGGGCGCGCCCGGCGCATGACGGGGACGAATCCGCCGGCCTCTTCGGGGGTGAGGTCGGTGATGAGCACGCCATCCACGCCAGCCGCGGCGGCGCGGGCGGCGAAGCGCTCCAACCCGAGTTGTAGCACCGGGTTGTAGTAGCTGAAAAGGACCAAAGGGACGTCGCTCTGGCGGCGGATTCTTGCCGCCAGCTTGAGCACTTTGCTCAACGTCGTCCCGGCGCGCAAGGCCCGCTCACTGGCCCGCTGGATGACCGGCCCGTCGGCAATCGGATCCGAAAAAGGGACGCCCAGTTCGATGACATCCGCGCCCGCCGCGGCCAACCGTAACACCAGGGCCTCGGTGAACGTCAGGTTGGGGTCGCCCGCGGTCACATAGGCCACCAGCGCCGGGCGGTGGGCGCGGCGGCTGGCGCGGAAGGCCTCGCGTAACCGACTGGAGGCGGCCCCCTGCGTCCGCCGACGGCTCTTCCTCGCCTTTTTCCTTTTGCGCATGGTCTCACTTCCGGCGCGCGAGATGCCGGGCCAGAATGTCCATATCTTTGTCGCCGCGGCCGGAAAGATTAAGCACAACGATTTCGTCTTGGCGCATCCGCGGCGCGCGCTTGATAAGCTCGGCCAGGGCGTGGGCGGGCTCGAGGGCCGGGATGATGCCCTCCTGCTCGGCCAGCACGCGCGCCGCCTCCAAGGCCTCGACGTCGCTGATCGCAGTGTAACGCACGCGGCCGCGCCCGCAGAGGTAGGCGTGCTCGGGCCCCACGGCGGGGTAGTCGAGCCCCGCCGATACCGAATGCGTGGTCGAAATCTGCCCGTGGCGGTCCTGCAAGACATCGGTGTAAGTCCCGTGCAAGATTCCGGGACGCGCACCATTTCGTCCCGCCGCCATCCGCGCCAGCCGCGAGGCATGTTCGCCCAAGCGCGGCCCGCGCCCGCCGGCCTCCACCCCCACCATCTTCACGGACGGTTCGCGCAGAAATTCGTAGAACAAGCCAATGGCGTTGGAGCCGCCGCCCACGCAAGCCAATAGCCAGCCGGGCAGGCGCCGCTCGGCACGCAGGATTTGCTGGCGCACTTCGCGGCCGATCACGGCCTGGAAGTCGCGCACCATTTGCGGGTAGGGATGCGCACCGCACACCGAACCCAGGAGGTAGTGCGTAGTTTCGACGTTGGTGACCCAGTCGCGCATGGCTTCGTTGATGGCGTCTTTGAGGGTCCGGCTGCCGGCGCCCACGGGCACCACTTCCGCGCCCAGCCAGCGCATCCGCGACACATTCAGCGCCTGCCGCGCCATATCTTCCTCACCCATGTAAACCGTGCAGCGCAAACCCAACCGGGCCGCCACCGTCGCCGTGGCCACGCCGTGCTGCCCGGCGCCGGTTTCGGCAATCACGCGGCGCTTGCCCATGCGCACGGCCAGCAAACCCTGGCCGAGGCAGTTGTTAATCTTGTGGGCGCCGGTGTGCAGCAGGTCTTCGCGCTTGAGATAAATCCGCGGCCCGCCCAGATGGCGCGTCAGTCGCTCGGCGAAGTAAAGCGGCGTGGGCCGCCCGGCAAAGTCGGCCAGCAGCCCGCCGAGCGCCCGCCGGAATCGCGGGTCCCGCCGCGCCTGCCGGTAGGCGCGCTCGAGCTGCTCGAGCGGGGCCATCAAGGTTTCGGGCACAAAGCGACCCCCGAAGACTCCAAAGTGGCCGCGGGCATCGGGCACGGATTCCAGAGCAGGGCGCGGCATGTTACTGGCCGTGCTTCTCGGCGGGTTTTTCCTTCGCCAGGGTGCGCAGGAAGTTCACCAGGCGCCAGCGCTGAGGCTCGGTCAGCTTGTCCTTGAAGGCCGGCATCAACTCGCGCCCGGCGCTGAGCTTCCAGAAAATTTCTCCATCGCTCATCTCACTCATCATGGGGCGGTCGGTGAAATCGGAAGGGTCAAGCGGCAGCTTGTCGCGCCAGGGTCCCTTGCCGTCGCCTTTTTCCCCGTGACATACGAGGCAATGGAGTTGATAGAGCCGGGCGCCTTCCCAAGCCGACGCGGGAGTGGCCGGCACAGGATTCTGGCGCCTCTTTGCGGCCGCGGGCACCGGCCAGCGTTTGGCGCCGTGCGGCCAGGCGAGGCTCGAAGCGATCAGCGCCGCCAGCGCGGCTGCCAGGAGGCGCCTCATGCCAGCTTGGCCCCTTTGGCGCGCTCGATGAACTCGCGCAGTCGTGTGTGGTCTTTCTTGCCCGGCTCCTTCTCCACGCCGGTGCAAACGTCCACGCCGTAGGGCCGACCCTGACGGATAGCCGTGGCGATGTTGTCGACTGTCAAGCCGCCCGCTAGAAAAATCCACCCGAAGCGGC
>JBOGNW010000089.1:0-7580 GCA_050747425.1 Candidatus Acidiferrales bacterium | reverse complement strand
TCGCACGCCATTGACGACTCCACCGACCTCCAGACCCTGCACAACCCGCAAGACAACCGCCGCGCCGACCTCGAGCGCGGCAATTCCACCTTTGACCAGCGCCATCGCTTCGTCTTCAGCGGGGTCCTGCAAAGCCCCTACCAGAACGCCTTCCTGGCCGATTGGGTCTTCTCCCCCATCATCGACCTTTCCTCGGGGCGGCCCTTCACCGTGCTGGCCGGCTCGGACAACAACTTCGACTTCGGCTCTTCGACCGACCGGCCCAACGTGGTGGCCGCGGGGACGCCGGGCTCGGTCTCCTCGCCCTTCATCGACGGTGTCGGCTTCACCAGCCCCTCTCTCGCCAATGACGGGAATCTCATCGGCACCCTGGGGCGGAACACTTTCCGGCGGCCGGGAACGGCCATCGTGGATTTCCGGCTGTCGCGGCGGTTTTCGTTTGGCGAGCGCTGGTCCATCGAGTGGATCAACGACTTCTTCAACGTCTTCAACCGCTTCAATGTTCTCGACGTCAACCCGCTCTGCGACGGCACGGTGGGCGGCACCTGCATTGCTGGCCAGCCCACCTCGGCCCTCGATCCCCGGCAATACCAGATGGGCTTGAAGCTAGCCTGGTAAGAAAACCGCCGCAAAGCTCGATCCCGGCGTCGTCCTTCGCCGCCGGGCTTTTTTTTGCGACCGAACCCGAGAGCGCTGCTACAATTCCAGAACAACGAGGATGGAAGTCTGGTTTCTAGTTGCGCTGGTAGCAGCGTCCGCGATTCTGTGGCTGAGCCTGCGTCAAATCGAAAAGCAGGCCGGCTCCTTCCGGGATGAGTTGCTTCGATCGCGCCAGGATACCCAGACCGCCCTGACCACACAGATCGGCCAATTGACGCAATCATTCAACCAGCAACTGATCGATGTCCGCAACGCACTCCAGAAAGGTTTGGCAGACGCAGGCCAGTTAACAGCGCAGGCACAGGAGAATGTCGGGCATCGCCTGGCCGAGGCCACACGGCTGGTCACTGAAGTTGGACAGCAGCTAGGCGGCTTGCAGGAGGCTGGCCACGAGCTGCTAACGACAGCGAAAACGCTGGAGTCGGTGCTCTCCGGGGCTCGCACCCGTGGTTCGCTAGGTGAGGTAGCCTTGGATCGCCTACTGGCCGACACCTTGGGCCAGGAGCGTTACGAGTTGCAATACCGCTTCCAAAGCGGCTCAGTCGTCGATGCGGTTGTCAAGCTGGGCGACAAACTCCTGCCCATTGACTCCAAGTTTCCCCTGGACGCCTACCGGCGAATCGTCGAGGTTGCTGAGGGCGAGGGCCGGGATTCGGCGCTGAAAGAGTTTGCGCGCGCGGTCCGCGGTCATGTCGACACCATTGCGGAAAAGTACATCCTGCCGGGCGAGGGAACATTAGAGCTAGCACTGATGTTCGTGGCCTCGGAGAGCGTCTACTATGAGGTGTTGCGGACCCAAGACAATAGAGGCAGTGTGGCTGACTACTGCCGCGACCGACGCGTCATTCCGGTTTCGCCGAACACGCTCTACGCCTACCTAGCGGTAATCCTGATGGGGCTGCGGGGCCTGCAAGTGGAAGAGAATGCGCGCCACCTGCTCGGTCATTTGAGCGGGCTTGAAGGGGAATTGCAGGCTCTGAGTGAAACTCATGCAAAAGTGGGCGCTCATCTAAAGAACGCTGCCCAGAGCCACGCCGAAGCTTCGGTCAAGTTGGAGCGGTTGGAACGAAGCTTGACGTCCCTTGCGCACGGTGTCCTGCCGGAGACCCCTGAAACAGAAGTCATCGAGCCGAAGGGCGCCTAGGCGTACTCATTTCGCACAGGCCTCCAACCACAGAAGAAAACAAATTGTTAGCTAGCGGCGAGGTTGCGGGGCTTAGTTGCTCCGAGCGGCCAGCTCATAAATCTTGGCGTCGAGGAAGAGCTGGTAGAGATCCGGGTCAAGCTGGCCCCCCTTGACCTCCATGGTCAGGATGTTGAGGGCCCGCTCGATAGGAACCGCCTTCTTGTAGGGACGGTCGGAGGCCGAGAGGGCGTCGAAGATATCGGAGATGGTCATGATCTTGGCCTGCGTGGGAATCTGCGGCGCGGTGAGCTTGTAGGGGTAACCGGTCCCGTCGAGCTTTTCGTGGTGGGCGCGGGCGATGCCGGGGATTTCCTTGATTTCTTTGGTCCAGGGAATCTGCGCCAGGAAGTTGAAGGTATGGATGACGTGCGATTCGATCTGGAGGCGTTCGTCGGGGTCGAGGCTGCCCTTGGGAATGGAGAGGAAGCGCACTTCGTCGGGGGTCAGGTAGGTGCGGTCAACCCCGCGCGCGTCGCCGTAGGTGCGTTTGGCCAGGTCCAGCAGCTTTTCGAAATTCCCCTCCGGGAGCACGGTGGGTTCGTTGCACTTGAGCACGAACTCGAAGTAGTCCTCGAGCTCGGCCAAGCGCAGGCGCATCTCCTCGTCCAAGTGGCGCAGAACTTCAGCGGACTGGCGGCCCTCCAGGGCTTCCAGCTTGCGCCGCAGGAAGTGACCCTCGATTTCCTTGCGAATGTAATCGAACCGGTGCTGAATAATCTCCAGCTTGGAGGGATAGAGTTTCTTGGCTTTGACCAGCACTTCTTCGCGCACTCCTACTTTGCCGAAGTCATGCAGGAGAGCGGCGTAGCGAATCTCCTTCATCTCCTCGCGACTGTAACGCACATTGGCGTAAGGTCCCGTCGAGCACTTGTCCACCGCTTCCGCCAGCCCGCAGGTGTAGCGGGAGACGCGGAAGGAGTGGCCGGAGGTGGTGGGGTCGCGCTGCTCGATGGCGGTCACCGCCGCCTTGACAAAGCCTTCGAACAGCGTCTCGATGCTCTGGTAAAGGATGTTGTTCTCGTAGGCGACCGCGGCTTGCGAGGCTAGCGAGAGGGCCAGCTCGCGCTGCCGGGGATCGTAGGCCGCCACGGCCTCCTCGACGTTTTGCGGCGTGAGCTTGGCCTCGAAGTGGCGCTTGCTGTTCAGCAGTTGCAGCACCCCCAGAATCTCCCCCTTGGGGTTCTTCATGGGGATGGTGAGCATGGACTTGGTGCGATAGCCGGTTTCTTCGTCAATGCGCCGGTTAAATTTGAACAGCGAGTCGGCCGGCAGGTCGTAGACATCGTCCAGGTGCAGCATTTCCCCGGTGTCGGCCACGTAGCCGGCGATGCTGCGCCGGTCAATGGGTATGATAAATTCGTTGAAGCTCACCGGCACACTGTCGTTCTGGGTCAGCTTGAAGCGCAGGCGTTTTTCCGTCTCCGTCACCTCTTCGACCAGATAGAGGGAGCCGGCGTCCGAGGCAGTAATTTCGCGGCTGGCACGCAGAATCAAGTCCAAGAGTTTTTCGCTGTCCTTTTCCACCGAAAGCGCGATCCCGATGCGGTTCAGCTCCTGCACCTCGTGGCGGGAACGGGCTAGTTGGCTTTCGGCCTGGGAGAGGCGATCCACGAGCTCGATGTTTTCGAAGGCGCTGACGAGCGTGCGTTGCAAAACCGCCGGCTGCGGTCGCGCCGGCAAGTAGGCAAAGGCCGCCTGCCCTTCCCCGCCATCCTTGCTGGCGGGCCGGGCGAGGTAAACGATGCGCAGCCGCGGGTTGCGGCTGATGACGCCGGCCAGGGCTTTGGCGTCGCGCCCGGGATCAGCCAGCCAGACGGCCGCCACTCGAGACACATCCTCGGGCAGGGACTGGCGCGGCACCCCGCGAGCGCGGAAGGGGGCGGGAAGCTGCGTCGCCACCCGGGCGACAGGAGAGTCGCTGAAGTAAAAGACTTCTTTGGCCATTACCCTCTGGCTCCCCAGGGAATGCCTCGAAGGGAACGGAGTATACTCCACTCGACCCTCGGGGAGCCAGAGAAACTGCGCGCCGGGTTTTTCTCTTGGAGGCGTTTGGTCCCGGGGGTATAATGGGCGCACCTCGAAAGGTTTTCGCCTGACCGGCCGGGCGAGCTTCCGGCTGTCCGGAACCGCGTTTGACGGCCTCAGACGGCGATCGAGACGCAGGGGGAGAGAATGGGGACCAAGCCGCAGACAGCGACCCCAACACCAGAGCGCCCGGCGGCTCCACCAACCCGGGCGGCAGCTCCGGCAGCGGCTCGCCAGACGCATTTCCTCCAGCGCATCCAGCTCTTCAGCCTGCTCTCGTCCACGGAATGCGACGCCATTGTGCGCCGGCTGAAGCGGCGCGATTTTCCGCCGCAGTTCTATGTCGTGCGCGAGGGACAGCCGGGCGACTCCATGTACTTCATCACGGCGGGCAAGTGCGAGGTGCGCAAGAAAGACCCCAACACCGGCATCGAATTCCTGCTCACGGAACTCGGGCCGGGCGCGTGCTTCGGGGAAATGGCGCTGCTGACCGGCAAGCCGCGCACCGCCTCCGTAGTTTCAACCGAGCCCACCACAGTCGGTATCCTCGAGCAGGGAGATTTTCAGGGCTTACTCATCCAGCACCCGAAAATCGGCGTGTCCTTGATGAAGATCATGGCCGAGCGGCTGGAGCGGGCCAGCGAGAATGTCGGCATCGAGTTCGTGAGCCTGGGCAAGTTGCAATTCGACGCTCGCGTGCTGGCGCTGCTCCCCGAACAGAGCATCTTGCAACACAAGGTGCTGCCCATTGCCTTTGCCAACAGCCGGCTGACCCTGGCCATGGTGAACCCCAACAACATTTTGGCGCTGGACGACGTGCGCCGCTTCGTTAAGGGCGTGATGATCGAGCCCGTGGCCTGTAGCGAAGAAGAATTCAACCGCTTCCTCTCCGGCCCCTACAAGGAATTGATGAAGAAGGGCGGCGAGCTGAAAAGCAAGGAGGCGGCGACGGGCGGGGATGGAGGCGCGGCGGCCGCCGCTCCCGCGAACCCCCAGGCGGTGCTCGATTCCCTCCAAACCGACGCTTTTAAGGAAATCGACTTAGAGGAAGTCGCCACCGAGGAGCCCACGGCTTCGTCCACGGAATTGCGCCACTCGGCCGAAGACGCTCCCGTGGTGCGACTCGGGAACGCCATCCTGGCCTTGGCGGTCAAGCGCGGCGCCAGCGACATCCACGTGGAGCCGCAGGAAACCGAGGTGGTGGTGCGCTTCCGCATTGACGGCTTGCTCAACATCGTCCAACAGCTCCCCAAGAAAACCCAGATGGGGCTGATTTCCCGCCTCAAGATTCTCTCCAAGCTCGACATCGCGGAAAACGCCTGCCGCAGGACGGCCGCATCAGCGTGCGGATGGAGAACAAGTCCATCGACTTCCGCGTCTCCACCATCCCCTCCAAGTGGGGCGAGAAAGTCTGCATGCGCATCCTGGACAAGTCGAACACCCAGTTGGGCCTCGACAAACTGATTTCGAACCCCTCTACGCTGGCGCTGGTGCGCGACATGGTGAGCCAGCCCTACGGCATCATGTATGTCACCGGGCCCACCGGCTCTGGCAAGACCACTACGCTCTATTCGGCTCTGGCCGAGCTCAACAGCCCCGACGTCAACATTTCTACCGCCGAAGACCCCATCGAGTACGACCTGGCGGGCATCAATCAAGTGCAGGTGAAGAAAGAGATCGGGCTCGACTTCGCGCGCGTGCTGCGCGCTTTCCTGCGGCAGGACCCCGACGTCATCCTGGTGGGCGAGACCCGCGACCTCGAGACCGCCAAAATCGCCGTCGAAGCCGCTTTGACCGGCCACATGGTTTTCACCACCCTGCACACCAACGACGCCGCCGGCACTTTCGTCCGCCTCGATGAAATGGGCATCGAGCCGTTTCTGGTGGCCAGCTCCACTATCGGCATCATCGCCCAGCGGCTGGCGCGGCGGCTCTGCCAGAACTGCAAGGAAGCCTATCCGGTTGACCCCGACACGCTGAAATATCTCGGCGCGCCGGCCACGGAAGAGAAAATGACCTTCTACAAGCCCAAGGGCTGCGACGTCTGCGGCGGCTCGGGATACAAGGGCCGCGTCGGCATCTACGAGGTGATGCGGATGAACCAGGGCATCCGCGCCGGCGTCATCCGCAAGGCCAGCACCGACGAAATCCGCGACGTGGCCCGCCAGCAGGGGATGCTGTCCCTAAAAGATTACGGCCTCATGCTGCTGCGTGAAGGTCTGACTTCCGTAGACGAAGTTGTCCAGTGTGTGGTGGTGCAGGAGGAGTAGCGCACCACAGACCCCGCCGTGCCCTGGCTGGAAAAACTGCGCGCCGCCTGGCGCGCCCGCCGCTATAGCATCCTGATTAGCTGCGTCGTCACCCTGCTGGGCACGCTCCTCTACGCCCACACCTACCTGGCGGAAGCGCGCACGCCGCTGGCCCAGTTTCTCGACAGCATTGAAGCCAAAACCTACGATACTCGCTTCCGCGTCCGGGGCCGCACGGCGCCCTCTCCGAACATTGTCATCGTCGCCATTGACCAGGCCACCCTGGAGCGGTTGGGAAGTTGGCCCTTTTCGCGCCACGAGTACGTGCGCCTGCTCGACCAGTTAAGCGCTCAGGGCGCCAAAGTGGTCGGCTTCGACATCAACTTTCCCAAGCCCGACGCCAAGTCTGGCCTGGTGGCCGTCGAGCAGGCCCGCCAGGCCTACCTGGCGCGCACGCCTTCGCCGCGACGTGACGCGGACTATCTCGCCCAGCTCGAGGAAATGGCTCGCGCCGCTGACACCGACGCCGCCCTCGCCGAAGCCATCGCTCGCGCCGACAACGTTGTGCTGGGCTACTTCTTCTTCCCCAGTCGCGCTGAAGTTCGCTTCGTGGACGAAAAAGCCCAACTGGAGGCCGACAACCTGCTGACCTTCAGCTCCTACTCGACTCGCGGCATGAACGATCCCCAGGGCCAGCCGCCTCCGGCGCTCAAGGAGGTTTTTTCCGGCGAGCAAGGCTATCTGGCGGAAACCAACCTCCCGGCCTTCACCCAAGCCGCCAATTTCAGCGTGGGCTACTTCAATTTCTCCGCTGATGCCGACGGCATCTTTCGCCGCGCGCCGCTGACCCTGGCCTACCGCGGCGCCTGGCACGACGAGCAAGGCCCGATGAATTTCTATCCCTCGCTCGACATTCAAATCCTTCGCCGCTACCGCAATGTCCCCGAGCACGAAATGCTCCTGCTGACCAACAAGGCGGGGCTCGAAGCCGTCCAGTTGGGCGAACTCCTCATCCCCACCGACCCGGAAGGACGGATGCTGATTCATTATCAGGGCGGGCCTTACACCTATCCTCAGGTCTCTCTGGCCGACGTGCTGGAAGAGAAAACCCCGCCCGGGATGTTTCGCGACAAAATCGTGCTCGTCGGGCCCACCGCCCTGGCCATCGGCGATTTCGGCCCGACCCCCTTCGCCGAGAGTTTCCACTCCGGCGTCGAAATCCACGCCAACGTGCTCGACACCATCCTGGCTCGCCGCTTCATCCACCGGGGCGACCGCGAAAAACTCATTGACCTAGCGCTGATTCTCTTGTTCGGGCTGGGCCTGGGCGGCTTCCTCGCCTTCGCGCGGCCGGCTTGGACGACTGTGCTGGCCCTGACGTCCCTGCTGCTCTTTCTTTTCGCCACCTATTCGGCGCTGGCCTGGTTCGCTATGTGGCTGAACGTGGTGCTGCCCGGCTC
>JBOGNW010000088.1:0-5927 GCA_050747425.1 Candidatus Acidiferrales bacterium | reverse complement strand
CCGGGCGGCGTCTCGAACGCTCCCTGCTTCTCACCTCGGTCACCGTAGCCGTGGGCGTGCTGCTGCTCACCGCCGTGTTCTTCTTCATCCTGCCGCGCTTCTCCACCGGCTACATGAGCGCCTACGGCTTCCAGCAGGAGCAAATCAGCGGCTTCTCCGACGAGGTCAGCCTCGGCGACATCGGCAGCATCAAGCAGAACCCCGCCGTGGTCATGCGCGTGCGCGCCGAAGAAGGCGATGCGCAGCAGCTGGAAGGACTCAAGTGGCGCGGGCTGGCGCTGACCCGCTTCGACGGCCACCGCTGGCAAACCCAAACACGAGCGGCCAAACTGCACTTGGACGCGCGCAGCGGCCACTTCTACCTGCCACGCGACCCGCTGCGCGATCTCCCCCCGCACGCGGCCGTGCCCGCGCGCCGCATCCACTACCGTGTGCTGCTCGAGCCCATCTCGGCCAACACACTCTTCGCCGCGGCTGTGCCGCTGGAACTGTTCGGCCGCATCCGGCGCCTCGATGTGGACGCGACCGGCTCGCTGCTGTTCTACCAGCGCGGCTACGGCCAGACGGGCTACGACGTCGTCTCCGACATCGGCCGGGCCACGCCCGAGCTGCTGCGCGCGGCCTCCACGGACTACCCGACCCGCCTTCGGGAAACCTATTTGCAACTGCCGCCGCTCGACCCGCGCCTGCCCGAGCTGGCCCGGCAGGTTACCTCCCGCTTCGACAACCCTTACGACAAAGCGCGCGAGCTTGAGCGCTACTTCCGCACCCAGTTCGGCTACACGCTCGAGCTGCCGCGGACCCCCGAACAGGACCCGCTGGCCAACTTTCTTTTCGTGCGCCGGCGCGGCCACTGCGAATACTTTGCCGCCTCCATGACCGTGCTGCTGCGCACGCTCGGCATCCCGGCGCGCATGGTGAACGGATTTCTGACCGGCGAATACAACGAGATTGGAGGCGACTACGTGGTGCGGGCCCTCGACGCCCACACCTGGGTGGAGGTGTACTTCCCCCGCATCGGCTGGGTGGAGTTCGACCCTACCCCGCCCGACCCCAACCCGCCCGGCCGCGCCTGGTGGACCACGGCGCGGAACTATTTCGATGCTTTCGACCTCTGGTGGGACGAGTGGGTCATCAACTACGACGAAATCCACCAGGTGCAACTGGCCCGCCAACTCCGCGAGGCCATGCTGTGGGCGCGCGACAGCCGCCGCTGGTTCCGCCAGAAGCGCCGCGACCTGACGGCGGAGCTCAACCAGTGGGGCGAGCGCATCCGCACCAGCCCCTATTCGGCGCCGGCGGGAGTGGCGCTGGTGTTCGCCGCCCTGTTGGCTTTCCGCGGCCGCGCCCTGCGCAACTGGCTCAAGGCCGCCTGGCTGCTGCGCGGCAACGGTGGCCGGGCGCTCAACCCCGCCGAAGCCACCCTGGTGTATACGCGTTTGTTGGCGTTCTTGCGCCGCAAAGGCTACAGGAAAACTCCCGCGCAAACTCCGCTCGAGTTTGCCGCGTTGTTGCCGCCGCCGGAGTTGGCCGGGCGGGTGAACGAGTTCACGCGGCTCTACAACGACGTCCGCTTCGGCGGCGGGCTCGAGGCCAGCGCGCGGCTCATCGCACTCCTGCGCGAAGTGCAAACCTGGAAGGCGTCGCGGCAGCCGCGGCCCTGACGCGCGTCGTCGTCCCGGCCGTGCGCGGCTGTGATAGAATGAGCAACCGGTTCGAAACTACGCCCCCTGCGAGGGCAGAATGCGCTGGCGCTGCCCCATTTGTCATCAAGCGACGGATTCCGCCGCCAGCCCTGACTTTCCTTTTTGCGGCGAACGCTGCCGGCTGCTGGACCTCGGCCACTGGGCCGCCGAAAAATACCGCGTGAGCGAGCCGCTGCGGCGAGAAACCGCTTCCGAGCGTTCAGCCGACACTTCAGTCCATGACGAGTACTCCTCTGACTCCTGACGCCAGACGCACGCCCGCGCCCAACCGCCACGCCATCCTGATTGCCACGGGGTTCGGCCTGGGGCGCGTGCCCAAAGCGCCGGGGACGGCTGGTTCGCTGGGCGCAGCGGTGGTCTTCGCGCCCTTGTTCTTCGGCTTGGAGAATCCCCTCTGGCAGTTTGTTTACTTCCTGGCGCTCATGGGGCTGGCGCTGGTGGCGCTGTGGAGCACGGAAGCCGCTTTGCCTCATTGGACCTCGGCCGACCCGCAAGCGGTGGTGATTGATGAAATCCTGGGGCAGTGGCTTACTTATGGCGGCCTGGTGCTGGCGGTGGTACTGGGTCGCTCGCTGGGGCCGACGCACGCCGGGTGGAAATATCTGCTCGCAGGATTTATACTTTTTCGTGTCTTCGATGTGCTGAAACCTTTTCCCATTCGCCGCAGCGAGCAGTTTCCCGGGGCCGCCGGCGTGCTGCTCGACGATGTGCTCGCCGCCGTCTATGCGGGAGCGGGACTGATGGCGCTGGTCTGGTCGGGATGGCTGACGTAAAAGACAAGCCGCAGATTCGCCGCGTGGTGCCGGCGGCCGCTATTGCTGGAGGCGAGATCCTCATCGAAGGCAGCGGCTTCAACCACGGGCGGCGCGCCCAGGTGAAGTTCGGCGAGACCCCGGCCAGCGTTAGCATCGCCGCCGACCACTTCCTGCTGGCGACCGTTCCCCAGAACACCGCCGAAAAGTCGGTACGCGTCCTGACCGGATTCGGTGAAAGCGCCCCCGCCACCATTGAGTTGGCGGCGCCCGTGGCCGATAACCTGCATCCCGTGGCCAATCCCGCCGTGGATGCCCACGGCAACGTCTATGTGACCTTCAGCGGACAGCGCGGGCAAAAAGTTCCCATCGCCATCTACAAAATCTGTCCTGACTCCACTATCAAACCGTTCGTCGGCGACCTCATGAATGCCACCGGGCTGGCGCTCGATTCCAGCGGACAGCTCTACGTCTCCAGCCGCTACGATGGCGTCGTCTACCTTGTGACTCCTGAAGGCCGGAAGACGGTGTACGCCGAAGGCATGGGCATCGCCACCGGAGTGGCTTTTGACGCCGAGGAAAACCTCTATGTCGGCGATCGCAGCGGCACCATCTTCCGCGTCGGGCGCGACCGGCAGATTTTTGTCTTCGCCACGCTGGAGCCGAGCGTGGCCGCTTTCCACCTCGCCTTCGGGCCCGACCAGCAGCTCTACGTCACCGGGCCCACCACCTCCAGCCACGATTGTGTTTATCGCATCGCCTCGAGCGGGCAAGTTGCGGTCTATTACCGCGGACTGGGCCGCCCGCAGGGGCTGGCCTTCGATAGCGAGGGGAATCTCTACCTGGCCGCTTCCTATCAAGGCCGCCGCGGCATTCTCCGCCTGCGGAGTGGCGGCGAACCCGAGCTGGTCATCTCCGGGCCCAACCTAGTCGGCCTGGCGTTCGCGCCGCCGCCGTCGGGAGGACTTTTCCTCGCCACCACCAACGCCCTCTACTCTCTTCCCTGGCCCGTTGCCGGACTGCTGCCGCGACGCTGAGTGATGAAAACAGCCGAGATACTCGCCATCGGCTCCGAGCTGCTCACCCCCTTTCGCCAGGACACCAACTCGCTCTACTTGAGCGACCAGCTCGAACGGCTCGGCATTGCCGTGGTGCAGAAAACCATTGTCGGCGACGACCGCGAGCGGTTGAAGCAGGCCTTTGCGGAGGCGCTGAAACGCGCCGACCTCGTCATCGGCATCGGCGGGCTCGGCCCCACCGACGACGACCGTACTCGCTACGCGGTGGCCGAACTCCTTGGCGTTCGGCTGGAACGTCAGGAAGAAATCGTCGCCATGATGCAGGAGCGCTTCCACGCCCGCGGGAAAAAGATGCCCGCCGTCAACCTGCGCCAAGCCGACGTGCCCCAGGGCGCCGACTGGCTGCCCAATCCCAACGGTACCGCCCCCGGACTCTGGCTTACCCCGCAGCCCGGAAAAACCCTGATTCTTCTTCCCGGGCCGCCCCACGAGCTTCGGCCGATGTTCGAGGAACACTGTCTGCCGAGGCTCCGCCCGCTCGCCTCCAAGCAAGCCTTCGCCACCAAGGTGCTGAAGGTGACCGGCCTGGCGGAATCGGAAGTGGAAGAACGCATCGGACATCTTTACCGCGAGGTCACGAACCCGCAAACTACCCTGCTGGCTTCGCCGGGGTTGATTGAGATTCACGTGCGCGCCACCGGCCCCGATACCTCCGCGGCCCTGCGCCGCGCCGAAGAACTGGCCGACCAGCTCGACACCGCCCTGGGCGACGCTGTCTTCAGCCGCGGCTCCGAAACCCTGGAACAGGTCGTCGGGCTTTACTTGATGATGCGCGGCTCGACCCTGGCCGTGGCAGAAAGCTGCACGGGCGGGCTGCTCGGCGAGCGCCTCAGCGGTGTCCCCGGCAGTTCCCGCTATTTTCTCGGCGGAGTCGTCTGCTACTCCAACCGGCTCAAAACGAAACTGCTGGACGTCCCCGAGGCGCTGCTGAAACGCAAGGGGGCCGTCTCCTCCGAAGTGGCCGAATCGCTCGCCCGCAGCGTGCGCCGCCGCGCGGGCGCCTCGCTGGGCCTGGCCATCACCGGCATCGCCGGCCCCGACGGTGGCAGCCCCGACAAGCCCGTGGGAACCATCCACATCGCCCTCGCCGACGCCCATCGTGTGAAAAGTGTGAAGCACCGCTTTCTCGGCGACCGGGAACGAATCCGCTGGCAAGCCACGCAGGCCGCTCTCGATCTGGTGCGGCGCAAGCTGGCCAAGTGACTCGATGCGCCTCTTTGTGGCGCTAGAATTGACCCCGGCTATTCGTGACGCTTTGCGAGCCCTCGTGGCCAAGCTTGAGCCCACGGGCGCCGACATCCGCTGGGTGCGCTCGGAAGGAATGCACCTGACCCTGAAGTTTATCGGCGAAGTGCCTGCTGAAAAGCTCGCTCCCATCAAAACCGCCCTGGCCGCCGTGTCCAGCCCCGCTGGCGCCGAGCTTGCTTTTCGCGGCCTGGGTTTTTTCCCCACCGAGCGGCGCCCGCGGGTTATCTGGGTCGGCATCGAAGCCAGCGCGAACCTGGCTCCTCTGGCGGCCGAGATAGAAAGCGCGCTCGTGCCTCTCGGAATTCCCGCCGAGAAGCGCGCCTTCGTTCCCCACCTGACGCTGGGCCGCTTCAAAAGCGCCGCGCGCCTGCGCGAGTTGCAAGAAGAAATCGCCGCGGTGTCCTCCCCCGACTTCGGGCGCTGCGAAGCCCGGAGCTTGGCGCTTTTTCAGAGCCGCCTTTCTCCGAAGGGCGCCGAATACACACGGCTCGAGGAATTTTCCTTTGTGCGGAGCTGACGCGCGGTGATGCCGCTCGGCCTGCTCAGTCTCGTGGCCGCCTACCTGTTGGGAGCGTTGCCCTTCGGCTATCTGCTGGTTCGGCTGAAAAAAGGAGAAGACGTCCGCGCCACCGGCAGCGGCTCGATGGGAGCCACCAACGTCGCGCGCGCTGCCGGCCTCGTCATCGGCCTCTCGACCCTCCTCCTCGACCTCGCCAAAGGCTACGGGGCTGTCGAGCTCGCCGCCCGACTGACGGCGAAGGATCCGTTGTGGACCGGCGCAGCCGCGCTTGCGGCCATTTTGGGGCATAGTTACCCGGTCTTTCTGGGCTTCCGCGGCGGCAAAAGCGTGGCGACGGGCCTGGGGGCGTTCGCGCGGTTGACGCCGCTGGCGGTGTTGCCGGCGCTGGGGATTTGGGTAGTGGTGGTCGCGCTGTGGCGGTACGTTTCGCTGGGATCGGTGCTGGCCAGCGCCGCCTATCCGCTCTTCGCTTTTGCCCTCTATCGCCCGCCGCTCGAGACGAATCTCGCCACCGTGCTCTGCGCTTCGATTATCATCCTGCGCCACCGCTCGAACCTGGAACGCCTGGTGAGCGGCACGGAGCCCAAGTTCCACCTGAAGGGTAAGCCTTGATGCGCACCAT
>JBOGNW010000087.1:0-2662 GCA_050747425.1 Candidatus Acidiferrales bacterium | reverse complement strand
ATTATAACGACATCAAACGCGTCTTGCTCCACGGCGGCCAGGGCTTGGCGGCCGTTGGCGGCGACCTCGACGGTGTGTCCGCGCTTTTCGAGCAGGCGGGCCACCACCTTCTGGTTGACCAGATTGTCCTCCGCCAGGAGCACCCGCAGGCTTCGGCGGCTTTCCCTAAGGGTGTGCCGCGTGATGAGCGCGGGCGGCTCGCCAGCCCGTGGTGCTTCCCGGAGAACGCGGACGATGGCTTCGAACAATTCGGACTGGCGAACCGGCTTGACCAGGTAGGCGGCCACCCCCAGCTCGCGGCAGCGGGCGGCATCGCCCCGCTGTCCGGCTGAGCTCAGCACCATGATGCTGGCGCCGACATACCGGACGTCCTGCTTGATGCGCTCGGCCAGGCTGAATCCATCCATTTCCGGCATGCTGACGTCAAGCAGAACCAGCGGGAATGGTTCTCTCATCTCTTTGGCCCGCTGCAGGGCGGCGGGCCCGCTTTCGGCCAGGGTCGGGTGCATCCCCCAGCGAGACAGCATTTCTTCCAAGATGCGCCGATTGGTGGCATTGTCGTCGACCACAAGCACGGCGAGGCCGCGGAGGGTGTCCGGGTTGACCGGCTGCTCTTTTGTGGCCGCGGCGTGCGCGCGCCCCAGGCGGGCGGTGAAATGGAAGGTGCTGCCGCGGCCGGGGGTGCTCTCGACCCAGATACGCCCGCCCATCAGCTCCACCAAGCGGGACGCGATGGCCAGGCCGAGGCCGGTGCCTCCGAAGCGGCGGCGGGTGGAGCTGTCGGCCTGGGCAAAGGCTTCGAAAACAAACTTCTGTTTTTCCATGGGAATGCCGATTCCGGTGTCAGCAACGGAGAAGCGCAGAAGCACTTCCTCCTCGCTCTCCGACTCGGCTTCCACGCGCACCACCACTTCGCCGTGCTCGGTGAACTTGATGGCGTTGCCCAGCAGGTTGAGCAGGATCTGCCGCAAGCAGCCGGGGTCGCCCACTAGGTCGGCGGGTAGGTCGGGAGGGAGGTGGCAGGCCAGTTCGAGCCCCTTCTGGTGCGCGCGCAGGGCCACCATCTTCATCGTCTCCTCGAGGTTGTAGCGTAGGCTGAAGGGGAGGGAGTCAAGCTCGAGCTTGCGGGCTTCGATCTTGGAGAAATCGAGGATGTCGTTGGTGAGGGCCAGCAAGGAACGGGCTGACTCTTTAACGGCAGTCAAGTACTCCCGCTGCTCCATAGAAAGCTCGGTATCCAGAGCCAAGTCGGTCATGCCGATGATGCCGTCCATCGGCGTGCGCAGCTCGTGGCTCATATTGGCCAGGAACTCGCTCTTGGCCTGTGTGGCGGCTTCGGCCTCCCGAGTCCGCTCCGTCACCTTGTCGTCCAGCCTCCGATTCCACTCCTCCAGTTCCTCCCTCTGTTTTACCAAGCGGCGATTGGCCTCGAAGACCAAGGCTTCCCACCGGCGCATGGTCCGCAAAACCACCAGCCACCCCAGCAGCAACAGGGGAACCACTACGCTACTGGCGGCGATGGAGAGAAAGGCCTGTCGCTGGCGAGCGGCGCGGACGGCGTCCACGGAGTTTTGCAGCAACGCGGAAAACACCACCATCCCGTCGGCGTACACCTTCTTCTGCTCTTCGTACTCCACGCTGAACAAGACCGCCCGGGCCTCCGGGAGGCGACCGTTGCGCACCAGGTCGAAGGCGCGATGTTCCATCTCCACCAGCCGGCGGTTGGCCGCCTCGGTTTGAGCCGCCGCTTCGTTGCTGGCGGCCGCCGGAGCCAGTCGCAGGGCTTCTTGGATGGCGGCGTCCAGCTCGGGCTCGAAGTGGCGATACCGTTCTTCCCAGCGCCGCTCTCCCGTGGCCGCCGCCATGCGGGCCGCCATGGTTAGGACCTCATCCAGGTGCATAATCACCCCGCGGATCTCTACGATGCGGAACCCGCGTTCCATCTCCAGGCTGGCGCGATAGGACTGGTAGGTTGTCCAACTCATCCAGGCCAGGGCCAGCCCGGTGAGCAACACGGCCGCCGTCAGCAACTGGATAGCCCGGGTTCCCCGCGGGATGTCTTGCTCCCGAATCATGGGGCGGCGCTCTGGCCTCCCGGTTCCTCCCGGCGCGGCAGCACGTAGAGCACTCCGGCGCCCGCGCTGTGCTGCAAGTGTCCGGGGTTGTATTCCAAGAAGAGGGTTAGCGTCGAGTTGAGTGGGATGGCTACCCCGGCAATGCCGGAGTACACCACCTCTCCGGGCGTGAAAACCTTGCCGGCGTGATGCCCGATGGGATGCAGTCGGCTGAAGCCACCATAGAGGGTAAACGACCGCCGCCCCAGCTTCACCGGGCGGCTGGCTACCACAGCGGAGTAGAGCAGCACCGTGCAGGCCTGGTCCCGGCGGTTGAAGGGGAAGGTGGCGTTGTTGTAGAAGGACAAATCCACGCCCGCCCGGCGGCGCTTCACCAGGCCGAGGTTCAACCCCAAGCTGGCGTAATGCTGGGTCCAACCGAAAGCAGTGATGTTGCCGTAACTGACGAACAGATCCGCGCGATTCGCCAAGCCGTAGCCGTACTGGGCCCACACGTTCGCCAGTACGGTGTAGTTTCTAGGGACGATCGCGTTGGCGCTGACCATGATTGATTGGGAGCCCTTGCCCCCGTTTTCGCCCGTGAGGAG
>JBOGNW010000086.1:0-2806 GCA_050747425.1 Candidatus Acidiferrales bacterium | reverse complement strand
CGCTTGTCGGGGATGAGGATAGCGTCGCGCTGGGTGGGATGGGAAACGGTGGCTTCGCGCGGCAGCTCTTGCCCGGCGATGGCCTGCTGGAACAGGTTCATCGTCTCGGCGGACTCACTGCGGCCTTCGACAATCAAGTCCACGCCCAGCTCGGTGAAGGAATTGGTCTGGCTGATCTGCCAGCCGCCCGAGCCGCCCACCACCACTTTGAAATTCTTGCGGTAGGGGCTGGCCTTGATTCTCTCGAAGCACAGCCGGGCATAATGGGAGTTGATGGGCTGCTTGGAGGAGCCGAAAATGGAGGTGTAAACGCCGGCGGCGAAAGTCACGCCCAGCGGGTTGTGGGTCGAGACCGCCACCACGCGTGTACGCGGGCCGATGAAGCGCTCGAGGTCATCGGGATAACAGGCCACGACTTCGTGCTCGCCGAACTCGCGCCCCAGCGCCTTCTCCAAAATCCTCACCCCGGCCGGCATGGTGAGCGCCGAGCCGTCCGGCAAGCGTTCCACCTCGCGCCACTTGGGATATTTGCCGTTCAGGACAAATTCCATCCAGATGGGCATCGAGGCCATTGCCATCTGGATGAAGTAGCCGGCGTGGTCAATGATTTCGGTGAGCGGCGCGGTCAGAACCAGCAGCTTGCCGCCGTCGGCGGGAGGCTCGAAGGCCGCGGGATTCACGCCCCGGCCATTGGTGCCCTTGCCATTGGTGCCTTGCCGCACTGAGCTTGAACCTCCGGATTTCCGCTGCCGTAGCGTCGAAGCTGCGGGAACGCCGGAAAGGGCAGGACGCCCGCGTTCGACTTCCCTTTCAGGCTGAATGAGTTTCGTCTGAGGGGGGCATAATCGTCAAGAGGAAAGTGCCCGCCGGCGGCGCTTGTGCATACAGCGTCGGAGGCGATAAAATAGCAGCGAAACGATTCAGGAGGAACTGCGGTGCGTCGCGTGTTGAAAGTGTTGCTGGTTCTGCTGCTGCTCTACGTGCTGCTGGTGGGCGCGGTGCTCTGGGCGATGGTCCAGCCACCCGACCGCTTCGGGCGCATTGTGGCCCGCAGCCCCAAGTTTTTGTTCATGGTAATTCCCTTCCAGCCGCTGTGGTTCTACGCCCGGGGCGGCACGCTGAATGTAGGCGACCCCGCCCCCGATTTTTCTCTCGAAACCCCGGATAAGTCGGCGCGCGTGCAGCTTTCTTCCTTCCGCGGCGACAAACCGGTGGTGCTAGTCTTCGGCAGCTACACTTGACCCCCCTTCCGCCGGGAGGTTCCCGCGCTCAACAAGCTCTACCAGGAGTACAAGGATCGGGCCGCCTTCTACGTCGTCTACATCCAGGAAGCGCATCCCAGCGACGCCTGGCAGGTGCGCAGCAACGTGATGGAGAAGGTCGTCTTCGCCACCCCCAAAAGCCTCGAGGAGCGCGACAACGTAGCCAGCACCTGCACGGTGAAGCTCGGCATCGAGTTTCCGTCGGTGGTAGACACCATGGACAACCGCACCGAAGTCGCCTACACCGGCTGGCCCGACCGCCTCTACGTCATTGACCGCGAGGGCCGCATCGCTTTCAAGAGCGCCCCCGGGCCCTTCGGCTTCAAGCCCGACGGCGTGGCTGAAACTTTGAAGCGGCTCCTGCCGGCCACCAACTGACTCTAGCGGCCATGAATTCAGAGCGTATGTCGCCCGCGCCGCTCGACCCCGCCGCCCTCCAGCAGGTGCTGGCCCCCTTCGGCTCGAGCCGCAACCTGCCCCGCGAGGCGTACATTTCGCCGGAGGTCTTCGCCTGGGAGCTGCGCCGCTTCTATGAAGCCGCCTGGGTCTGCCTGGGACGCGCCGACGATTTGGCGCGGCCGGGCGACTACCGCGCCGTGCGCGTCGGCAACGACGGCATCCTGCTCGTCCGCGGCGACGACGGCGCCCTGCGAGGTTTCTTCAACGTCTGCCGCCACCGCGGGCACGAGCTGCTCGAGCCGGGCGCCTGCGCCCACGCCAGCGCCCTGCGCTGCCCCTATCATGGCTGGACCTACGAGCTCGACGGTCGCCTGAAGATCGCGCCGCGCGCGGGCGAGCTGCCCGGCGGCGACCCCTACGACTACGGCCTGGTGCCGGCGCGGGTCGAAGAGTGGCGCGGCTGGGTCTTCGTCAACGCCGCCGGTGAAGCACCGCCGCTCGCCGACTGGCTGGGCGACCTCGAGCGGCTGGCCGCCGACCACGAACCCGAGCGGCTGCGCGTTGGGACCTCCTGCACCTACGAGGTCGCCGCCAACTGGAAACTGGTGCACGAAAACTTCCACGAGTGCTACCACTGCCCGCAGCTCCACCCGCAGCTCTGCCGCGTCAGCCCGCCCGAGAGCGGCGGGCGCACCTCCGAGGGCCGCGGCGCCTGGGTGGGCGGGCCGATGGAGCTGACGGAAGGCGCCGAGACCCTGTCGCTCGACGGCCGCAGCGCCGGCGTCTCTCTGCGACGGCTTGACGCCGCCAAGCAGCGCCAGCTCTTCTACTACGGCCTGCTGCCGAATTTCTTTTTGAGCCTCCATCCCGACTACGTCCTGACCCACCGGCTCGAGCCTCTGGCCCCGAACCGCACTCGCATCGAATGCCACTGGCTCTTTCCGCCCGAAGCGCTGGAGAAGCCGGGCTTCAGTCCCTCCTACGCCTTCGAGTTCTGGGACATCACCAACCGCCAGGACTGGAAAGCGCTCGAGTCCATCCAGCGCGGCGTTTCCTCGCGCGGCTTCTTGCCCGGGCCCCTGGCCGAGCGGGAAAACGTAGTGTACGAATTCGTGCGACGCATCGCCCGCGCCTACCTCGAAGGC
>JBOGNW010000085.1:0-6725 GCA_050747425.1 Candidatus Acidiferrales bacterium | reverse complement strand
GCCCACGGCGCGAGCGATCTGCGCCAACTGCTCGCGCGCCGCCGGGCGGCGTACGTCGGTCGAGACCACCACGGGCCGGTGGCCCTTCTTCGCCAGCCACTTGCCGAGCTTGCCGGTGGTGGTGGTCTTGCCGGAGCCTTGCAGGCCGGTGAGGAAGAAGAGCGAGGGCGGCTTCTTCGCGAACTGCAAGGGCGCGGGCTCGCGTCCCAGCAGCTCAATCAGCTCGTCGCGGACGATTTTCAGCACCTGCTGGTCGGGAGTGAGCGAGAGCAGCACTTCGCGCCCCAAAGCTTTCTCGCGGATGTTCTGGGTCAACTGCTCGACCATCTTGTAGTGGACGTCGGCTTCGAGCAGCGCCACCCGCAGCTCGCCCAGGGCGCGGTCGAGGTGTTCTTCCGAAAGCTTGCCCTCGCCGCGGAGGCTCTTGAAGGTCTGCTGAAATTTTTCCGTCAGCGCTTCAAACATTTGTGCTATCCCCGGTGGCTGTGGGAGAGGCGCTGAATGCCGCGGGCGCGGCCGGTGGCGGGGTCGAGGTGGAGCAGCACACCGCACAAGCGCACGTCGTTCTTGGCCACCTCCAGGCGCGTTGGCAATCCAGTGAGGAAGCGGCGCAGAACGCCTTCGGCGTCATTGCCGATGACCGAGTCGTAGGGGCCGGTCATGCCGACGTCGGAGATGAACGCGGTCCCGCCGGGAAGGATTCTTTCATCGGCCGTGGGGACGTGCGTGTGCGTGCCCAGCACGGCGCTCACCCGGCCGTCGAGATAGCGGCCGAGCGCCTGCTTTTCTGAAGTGGTTTCGCCGTGGACGTCCACCAGAATGACTTTCACTTCCTTCGGAATCTGCTCGAGCAGACCGTCGGCGGTGCGAAAAGGACAATCAATCGCGGGCATGTACACGCGCCCTTGGATGTTCAGCACCGCGTAGCGCGTGCCGGTGGCGGTCTCGCCGAAGTACAGCCCGCGGCCGGGCGTGCCGGCGGGATAGTTAGCGGGGCGCAGCAGGCGGCCTCCAGCAGAGCCTCCCTCGAAGTAGGGCAGGATTTCTTTGCGGTCGAAGATGTGGTTGCCGCTGGTGAGAACGTCACAGCCGGCCGCCAGCAGCTCTTCCACCAGCGATGGCGTGATGCCGAAACCGGCGGCGGCGTTCTCGCAGTTGGCCACCACCAGCTCGGCGCCGTGCTCTTCGGCCAGAGCCCGCGCCGCTTCGCTGACGATGGCGCGGCCGGGGCTGCCGACAATGTCGCCGATAAAGAGAACTTTCATGGGAACCTCGCGAGTCTAGCAGAGCGCTTTGAGGCTGGGTAGCCTGGCGGCGGGCAAAAAAAAAAGGAGAACTACGTCCGCAGCCGCCGTGGAGCACTCGATACGCCTGAACCCGAAGGTCAGGTGGGTGTTCTGCGCGCGCCTTTAGGCTTTCCCGCCGAAACGGGACATGCTCACCGGCGAGCGACCCGAACTCCCAATGGCTGAGTGTTGGCTCAGTTTATCTTTGTGCTCTCACCTGTGTCGCAGGCGTAGTTCCAGCCGATTCTAGATGGCGCGCCCCTTGTCAGGTCAATAGAAAAATTGGCGAAAACAAAAGTGGGGAATTTTACCCTCTACTTTGGTACGGGGATTGCTCTAATCGCCCGCTTCGGGCAAGGCGGCGTCGAGAAGCTGGTGGCAGGCGGCCAGGCGGCTGGCGAAGTCCGCTGGCAAGGAATTTTCTTCGCGCGTTTCTTCGCTGGCTCTGCCTTGCTGGAGCTGATGGTTTTCGTCCGCCAGGTTGAGTGCCGCCAGCACCGCCAGGCGGCGCGTGTCCACACTTTCGGTCTGACGGGCGAGGGCGCGCATGCGGGCGTCCACCGTCTCCGCCAGGCTCTCGATGTAGGCCGGGTCGAGGTCAGTGCGCAGGCTGTAAACCTGCCCGTAAATTTCGACGCGAATGTCTTTGCTCATGGTTCCGCCTCGGTCAGGGAATCAATCTGAGTCATAAGCTGCTCGATGCGGCGCCGCACCTGGCCGCGCTCTTCTTCGAATTCGGCGAGCTTCGCCTCCAGGTTTTCCAGCCGGGCGTGGCTCTCGGCCAGCGCCGTGCGCAGGCTCTCAGCTTCGGCGCGGGCGAGGTCGCGTTGCTCGCCAAGCGAACTGAGTTCCGCGACGGCTCGGCGCACGGTTTCTTCGAGGGCTTCAAGTTCGCGCCAAGGGTTGGGCGCGGCGTCGGTCATACTCGTTCCTCAGGCCCGCAGCGTGGCGCCCAGCCGGCTTTCGAGAGTGCTCACAATGCGTTCCGAATGGCGGCGGATTTCTTCTTCGGTCAGCGTGTGCTCCACGCTTTGAAAAACTACCCGTACCAGCAAGCTGTAGTGCCCGGCGGGAATTGAGCCGCCGCGGAAGCGGTCCACCGCGGTTACGGAAAGCAATTCCGGGATGCGCGCACTTTCAATCGCCGTGCGCACCGCCCCGAAGGTGACCTCCTGCTTCAGGACCAGCGAGAAGTCGCGCGCCACGGCCGGGAAGCGCGACAGCGGCTGGTAGCGGGGCGGGCGCAGGCCGGCGGCGTAAAGCCCATCGAGATCGAGCTCGGCCAGATAAGCCGGCTGGCGCAACTTGAATTTCGCCGCGACCTCGGGATGGAGCTGTCCCAGCACCCCGAGGGACTGCTGTCCTGCCCAGACCGTGGCCCGCTCCCCCGGTTGCAAATAGACGGCCTCTGACGGCCGGAATTCCACCGCCTCCAGCGCGAAAAGCTCCAGCGCCGATTCCACGGCTCCTTTGAGGGCGAAGAAATCGAAGGCTTGCTCGGCCTCCTGGACACTTTTTTCCCGCAGCAGGCCCGTGCCGGCTAGCGTGAGCACGCGCCGCTCGCGCCACTGAGCGTCGCGGACGGTGTACGCCTTGCCGATTTCGTACAAACGCAGGTGGCGCTGGCCCCGGTTGACGTTCCACAGCAGCGTCTTCACCAGACTCACCACCCCCGTCGGTCGCAGGACAGAAAGTTCTTCCGACAAGGGATTGTGGATGCGCGCCAGGGCCTCGCCGGGGGCGAGGAAGAGTTCAGCCTCGGCGGGATTGAGCAGCGCAAAGTTGACCGCTTCGTCGTACCCCTGCGCTTCAAGATTCCCGCGCAGGGCCGACTCGGCCGCCGCATGCGGTAGGGGCACCACGGGCTGCCGCGCCGCCGGTAGCCGCGAGGGAAACTTCGAGTAGCCGTGCTGCCGCGCCAGCTCTTCGATGAGGTCCACTTCGCGCGTAACGTCGCGCCGCCAGGAAGGCGGCACCACCTGCCAGGAATCGTCGCCTGCGCGCGTGCCTTTGAAGCTGAGGGCCGTCAGGATGCGCTCAACCTCCGCTCCGGGCAGCGGCTCGCCGAGGATGCGCTCGATTTCGCTCTGGCGAAGACGAATCACCGGCGCTTCCCACGGCCAGGGATAGGCGTCGAGCGCGCCGGCCAGCAGCTCGCCTCCCGCCAACTGAAGAAAAAGCTCGGCGCAACGCCGGGCGGCGGTCAGCGGGGCTTCGAGGTCCATTCCGCGCTCGAAGCGATAGCTGGCCTCGGTGCGCAGGCCGAATTCTTTGGCGGTGCGGCGGACGTTTAAAGGCTCAAACCAGGCCGACTCCAGCAGGACGTTCTTGGTGCGCAGGCTGATTTCGGTTTCGGCGCCGCCCATCACGCCGGCCAGGGCCACAGGACGGCGCGCGTCGGCAATGACCAGGTGGGTCGGTTTCAGGTGGCGGGCGGCGCCGTCGAGCGTAACCAGCCGTTCACCCGGCTTGGCGGTGCGCACCACGATGCGCCTTCCCTCCAGGGTGTCGAGGTCGAACGCGTGCGTGGGGTGGCCGAGTTCCAGCAGGACGTAGTTGGTGACATCCACGATGTTGTTGATGGAAGCGATGCCGCCAGCTTCGAGCCGCTGCGCGAGCCAGGGCGGCGAGGGGGCCACCGTGAGGTGGCGGAGCACTAGGGCGACGTAACGGTGGCAGAGCTCCGGGGTGGCGATTTCTACTTGTGCCACGCCGCTCACCACGTCGGCCGCTTCCGCGGGCGTGGGGTTGATGGGCTTGAGCGGCTTAGCGTAGAGGGCCGCGATTTCGCGGGCCACGCCGTAGTGGCTGAGCAGGTCAGGGCGGTTGGTGGTGATTTCGAGGTCGAGCAGCGTTCCGCTGCCGTTGTCGGCCTCGCCCACGCTGTCAACTGCCACGCCGGCCTGGGTCAGGTCGCGCAGCAGCTGTGGCAGAGGGACATTCACGTCCACGAACTCTTTGAGCCACTCGAAAAGAATCTTCATACGGTTATTTCTTCTGACCCAGCGTGAGAATCAAGGGCACGCCGAAGAGCAAGGCGGGGACGACGAGCATAACGAGCTTGCGACCGTCGCGCTCCCAGACAAACTCATAGGTAACCTTGGGATCCGGTGCTGGCTCGCCGGAGAGTTTGGCCTTGGCTTCGTCCACGAAGGTCGGCTCCTCGACCTGCCGGGCGGCATAGAAAAAGGCAAACGCCACCCAGGCCGCCAGCAGCCACACCGCCACAAGCTGCTTCCGGTTCACCTCTACCTCCGAAACTGCTGCAAAAACCGCACGTCGTTCTGGAAAAACAGCTGGAGGTCGTCGATGCCGTACTTGACCATGGCAAAACGCTCCACGCCCATTCCGAAAGCGAAGCCCGAAAGCTCACGCGGGTCGTAGCCGACGAACCCGTACACGGCCGGGTCCACCATCCCGGCGCCGAAGAGCTCGATCCAGCCCGTGTGCTTGCAGGTCGGGCAGCCCGCGCCTTGGCACACGCCGCACGAGGCGGCGAGGTCGGCCGAGGGTTCGGTGAAAGGGAAATAGCTGGCGCTGAAGCGGGTCTTGGTCTGGGGGCCGAAGTACTCGCGCAGGAAGTACTCCATCGTGCCCTTGAATTCACAGAAGGTGATGTCGCGGTCGACGGCTAGGCCTTCGACTTGATGGAACATAAACGAGTGGGTAGCGTCGGGGTTGTCGCGGCGGTAGACCTTGCCGGGAACGATGACGCGCACCGGCGGCTTCTGCTTTTCCAGGGTGCGAATCTGCACCGGCGAGGTGTGAGTGCGCAGCAGCGGGCGCTCGCTGCTGGTGTGCGAGCCGCGCACCTCGTCAGGCAGCGCGGCGTAGGGCACGTCTAGGTAGAAAGTGTCCATGGTGTCGCGGGCGGGGTGGTCGGCGGGGATGTTGAGGGCTTCGAAGTTGTAGTAGTCGGTTTCCACCTCGGGGCCTTCCACCACGGAAAAGCCGATGCGGGCAAAAATGGCCGTGATTTCTTCAATGGTCTGCGTGATGAGGTGACGGGCGCCACGGCGGACCGCCAGCCCGGGCAGCGTCAGGTCGAGCCCTTCCGCGCTCGCCGGTTGGCTGGCTAGGCTGGCTTGGCGCTGTTCGAGCGCGGTTTCCACTTCCGCGCGCAGGTGGTTCAGGTGCTTGCCGACTTCGGGCTTGAGCTCGGGCCCGGCCGCTTGCAGCCACTGGTTTTTAATCTGCGTCAGCACGCCCTTCTTACGGCTGACCCAGCGATCGCGAAGTTCCTTCCAAGAATCCAGACTGGCGGTTTGCGCGAGTTCGCGGGCAAAGGTCTCGCGCAAGGCAGCAAAGAGCAGAGTGAGGTCAGCGGCGGTGCGGACGTTGAGCTCGTCAAGAGTTCGTGTGGTTTTTTCGATGGCGGTGCTCATCGGTCGAGCCAGTTTACACGAGAGGGAAAGAGGCGCAAAGGCGGCCGGCAGGCAAACCGGACCGGGCGCGCGGGACTAGGCGGAAGCGGAGGCGGTTTTGGCCGTCTCGGCGAGCGCGGCAAACCCCTGCGGGTCATGCACGGCAATGTCGGCCAGGGTTCTGCGGTCGAGCTCGATGCCGGCTTTGCGCAGGCCGCTGATGAGGCGGCTGTAGTTCAACGCGTGCTCGTGGGCGGCAGCGTTGAGCCGCGTAATCCACAGCGCGCGAAACTCGCGCTTGCGGGTGCGCCGGTGGCGGAAGCTGAACTCCATCGCCCGCCGCACCGCCAGCCGCGCTTGCCGGTGCAGCTTGGATTTGGTCAGGAAGTATCCCCTCGCCTGCTTCAGGATTCCCTTGCGGCGACGGGCGCGCTTGAAACCGCGTTTCACTCGGGGCATACGGGCTTTTCGTCCTTTCTAGAACTTTTCCTAACCGGTTTGGCGTCTTCAGTACGGCAGCAGCCGCCGGAGGCGGCCCAGGTCGGACTTACTGATCAGGGCCCGCCGGCGCAGGGCACGCTTGCGCTTGCGGCGCTTGTGCGTCAACTGGTGGCGCAGAAAAGAGTGCGAGCGCAGGAACTTCCCACTGGCGGTTTTCTTGAACCGTTTGCCGGCCCCGCGATGGCTCTTGATCTTAGGCATGGGCGGAGTCCGGCGGCGCGGCTTCCTTCGTCGGGCGTCGGCCCGAGTGCGGCTTGGGCGCCAGAATGGCGACCAGCATCCGCCCTTCCATCATGGGCTGAATCTCGACCGTGCCCACGTGGGACACCTCGTTGATGAGCCGGTTGAGTTTCTGCCGGCCGAGGCTGGCGTGTTCGATCTCGCGTCCGCGAAACATCAGCACCAGGCGGACCTTGTCGCCCTCTTCCAGAAAGCGGACGACGTGGTTTTTCTTGAACTCGAAGTCGTGCGCATCGGTGCGAGTGCGGAGCTTGACCTCTTTGAGTCGGGTGCCTTTCTGGTGTTTGCGCTGCTCATGCATCTTTTTGTTGAGCTCATAGAGGTACTTCCCGTA
>JBOGNW010000084.1:0-2543 GCA_050747425.1 Candidatus Acidiferrales bacterium | reverse complement strand
GCGCTTGGCGGCGTTGTCGGGGACAACCATGATGGTGTTGGAGGTCACGGATTTCCAGAAGGCCTTGGTCATCAGGCTGACGATGTCGAGAGCTTGCTCGAGGGTGGCGCGGTCGAGCTCCACCGTGATGCGACGCGGCTGGAAGTCGGGGTCGAAAATGACGTTGATGCCGGCCAGCCGCGCAATGCTTTCGTAGATTTTCCGCGAGTCTTCCGTGATGCGGAGGTTGAGCGGCTCGCGCGAGAGCGGGCGCAGCTCCGGGGGTCCTTCCGGAACCCCGGCCAGAGCGGTGAGGGGCGGCTGGAGGCGTTGCTGCAGTTGCTGGGAGGCCTGAGCGTCGGACTGGCGCTGGGCCACGATCATCTCCAGGGTGCGGCGCAGCTCCTGCTCAGCTATGAAGCTCGAGGGGTCGATGGCCAGGGCTTTCTCGAATTCGGCGGCGGCGGGCTCGAGCAATCCTTGGTCGCGCAGCTTGTGGCCGCGGTCAATGTGCATCTGGGCGGCGTCGAAGCGGATGCGCTTGGCGCGCAGCTCGTATTCGGCGTTGCGGGGGTTGGCTTTGAGCGCGCGCTCGTAGTGGATGAGCGCCGTGTCGTAATCTTTCTCGAGCTCGGCCTTCTGGCCTTGCTTGAAATCACTGCCGCCTTTCGGGCAGCCCGTCGCCAGTAAAACCAGCAGAAGCAGGATAGAGAGCGAAAAGAATTTTTGCTTCATTGTCCCCTTGAAAAGCCTCCCCCAAACGCAAAGAAGGCTCAGTGTAGCATCCCTCGTCGGGGTTTCGCCACGGTTTTCACTACCCCCTCCCGCGACGGCAATCTAGGGCTGGGATGCCACAAGAGACAGACGGGGCGGGGTTGCGGGCGGGCGGGGGTTCTTTTACACTGCGGGAGGAAGTTCGTCGCGCTATGCCCAAGCCCAAGCCTGCTCCCGAAAAACCGGGCCTCAAAATCATCGCCACCAACCGGCAGATTCCCTACAAGTATCACGTGCTGGAGCGCTACGAAGCCGGGCTGGTGCTGGCGGGCACGGAAGTAAAAGCGCTGCGCGAAGGCCGCGCCATCCTGCGCGACGCCTATGCGCTGGCCAAGGGCGGGGAGCTGTGGCTCTTCAACTGCCACATCAGCCCCTACAGCCACTCGGGTTACGCCGGGCACGAGCCGCTGCGCTCGCGCAAGCTGCTGATGCATAAGGGCGAGATTTTCAAGCTGGCCTCCAAAGCGGAGCCCAAGGGGCTGGCGCTGGTGCCGCTGCGGCTCTATTTCAAAAACGGGCGCGCCAAGTGCGAGCTGGCGCTGGTGAAGGGCAAGAAGGTTTGGGACCGGCGCGATGAAATTCGCCGCCGCACCGCCGACCGCGAAATCCAGCAGGAACTGAAACGCTACCGCTAAAGGTTGGTTGCTCTCGGTCCTGTCATCCCGAGCCCTGGCATGCCCCTGGCGGCGAGGGATCTGCATTTCTCTGCCCCTCCCCGCCTCTGCAGTTCATTGTTACGCACCGGTCGCTGGTCGGACCCTCACCAGTGTTCGTCTGTGTCCAGCTGTGTTCCAGCCCTTTTGCAGCGCCGTCGCTTGCGTGTAGACTAATGCCCCCATGCTTGACGTCAAACTCACCTTCGACCCGCCGGAGGCCATCGAGACCCAGGCGCTCGTGACCTGGGCGTTCCAGCCCATTGCGGCCGGGGAGGCCGAAGTCGAACTCAGCGACGTCATTGAAGACCTCGACCGCTGGGCGGATGAATCGCCGGCCCTGCCGCCCTCGGAACCGCGCCTGGAATACGCGCTGGCGGCCTTCGACCAGCGCACCGACGGCAAGCTCCAGGAGCTGGCGGCCGCGGGCGAGCTGACCGGCAAGGCGGGAGAAACCCTGCTGCTGCATCACCCCACCAGCTTCCGCGCCCGGCGGCTATTGCTCCTGGGGGCGGGGAAAGCGGAGAAGTTCTGCCTCGCCGACATTCGCCAACTCGCGGGCACGGCAGCGCGCTTTCTCAGGGCCCGCGGTTTGACGGAGTTCACCTTCTTCCTCCGCACCTGCCCCGAGGGCGCGGAAACCGGTCAGGCGGTTGAAGCCGCCGTGGAAGGAGTCTTGCTGGCTGATTTCGATCCCGACCGCTACCAGACGGAGCCGAAGACTCGCAAGGCCATCACCAGTCTGCGTGTCGCGGGTTGCGGCGCGAGCCAGGAAAAGGCGGCGGCCGAGGGCATCCGGCGCGGGCTCATCATTGGCGAGGCGCAGAACTTCGCTCGCGAGCTGGTGAACGAACCGGCGAATCGCCTGACGCCGCGCCTCTTTGCCGAGCGCGCCGTCGAAATGGCCCGGCAGGCCGGCCTGGAAGTGGACGTGCTCGATGAGACGCGCCTGCGTGAACTCAAGATGGGCGCCTTCCTCTCGGTCGCCCAGGGGAGCGAAGAGCCGCCGCGAATGGTCGTGCTGACCTACACGCCTCGCGAGTGGAAAGCAGGCAAGCCAACGCTCGGGTTTGTAGGGAAGGGAGTCACCTTCGATTCCGGGGGCATCTCCATCAAGCCGGGCGAGGGGATGGAGAA
>JBOGNW010000083.1:0-2807 GCA_050747425.1 Candidatus Acidiferrales bacterium | reverse complement strand
GGCTCGGGCCGATTTCGCCGCCCTGGGGCGCGAACTCGCCGATCTGTTGGTACGAACTCTTCCGCCGGGCAAGAGTGCATGACCGCTCTGCTACGGAGTCTGGCGCTCGCCGCCATCGGCCTTTATCAAGTCGCCCTGCGCCCGCTCAATCCCTGGGGCTGCAAGTTTCATCCTTCTTGTTCGAACTACGCGCGTGAGGCCATCGAGCGCCACGGCTTGGCGGGCGGGGCCTGGCTGGCGCTCGGGCGGCTGCTGCGCTGCCGGCCGGGTGTCTTCGGCGGCTACGATCCAGTGCCCGAAGGCCGGGGCGAACCAACCTAGGACAAACGCGTGGCGGAACTCTCACCGGAAAAGCGTCTCCTGCTGGCCTTCGTCCTGACCGTACTGGTGTTGCTGGGCTGGTCAACGATGATGCGCAAGCTCTATCCGCCACCACCCAGCCCGCCGGCGGGACAGACAGGCAGCGAAACTGGCCCCGCAACAACTACGTCTACGGCGGAGCCGGCTCCAGCGGCGCCGAGGCTGGCGGGAGCAAAAGTTGAAGCGTCGCCGGCTGCGCCCCTCGGGGTTAAGCAAGGAACCGAAGAGCGTCTGATTACGGTCGATACCTACACAGCCACTATCGTTTTCTCGACGCGCGGCGCGGTTATCCGCAGTTGGCGGTTGAAGAATTTTCGCGACGCTGCGGGCGAGCCCGTGGAGTTGGTGCAAGGACGGGTCACGCAGCTCGGGTATCCGCTGGCCCTCTGGCCGTCAGCCGCCGTCAAACCGCAAGAAGAGCTGCAACAAACGTTGAGCAACGCCCTGTACGTGGTCACGCCCGAGACTGCGGAACTGAAGGCTCCGGGCGAGCTGTTGTTCGAGTGGAGCGACGGACGGCTCACGGCGCGCAAGCGCCTGCGCTTCCCCGGCGGCTACCGTTGTGAAGTGGCGAGCGAGCTCTCCGAGAACGGCCAGCCCGTTGCCCATCGCCTGGCTTGGTCGGGCGGGTTCGGGGAACATGTCGGGCCGGCGGCCACCAGCGGCCCGGAAGCGCAGATTCTAGTGCGAACCCCCAGAGAAGTGGTGCGGCAGCCGGCGCGCGTTGCCGGGCAGACCACGGGTTGGCTGTGGAAAAGCGCCTCCCCCTTTCCGTACCGCGGCGAGGCGGCCTACGCCGGCATCGAAGACCAATACTTCGTGGCCCTTTTTCTCCCGCAGCGCCCTCAACTCGAGGTGTCGGCCTGGACGGCGTCTTGGACGCCTCAGGGAACCAACCAGCCTCAGTCCGTGGGCGCCGTAGCCGTGGGGGCAACCAATGGCACGGCGCTCGGGCTTTACGTGGGCCCAAAAGCCATCGACATCTTGGAGAAAATCGAGGCGGCGGCGCTGGCCAACGGCGCGCGGCCGGAGCTGGCGAGCGAGCTGGTGGATTTCGGTTGGTTCTGGTGGGTTGCCAAGCCGCTCTTTTTGCTGATGAAGTGGATGTACGAGCACTGGATTCCGAACTACGGCTGGGTCATCGTGGTGCTGACGGTGCTGATCAACGTGGCGCTCTTCCCGCTGCGCTGGAAGTCCATGGAGTCGGCCTTCAAGATGCAAAAGGTGGCGCCGCAGATCAAAGCCATCCAAGAGCGCTACAAGCAGTATCGCTTCAACGACCCGCGCAAGCAGCAGATGCAGCAGGAAATCATGGCGGTCTACAAGGCCCAGGGCATCAACCCCTTCGGGGGCTGCCTGCCGCTACTAATGCAGATCCCCTTCTTTTACGGTTTCTACATGGTGCTGGCCTTCAGCATCGAGATGCGGCACGCCCCCTGGGTGCTGTGGATCACCGATCTTTCCCAGAAGGATCCTTACTACGTGCTGCCCATCACCATGGCGGTGACTATGTTCCTTTCCACGCGGATGACCCCGATGACCGACCCGCAGCAGCAGCGCATGATGAGCGTAATGATGGTGGTCTTTGGGTTCGCCTTCCTCACCGTCGCCTCCGGGCTGGTGCTCTACTGGATGGTGTCGAGCACGGTGGGCCTGGGGCAGCAGTGGTGGATTAATCGCTGGCAGCGCGCCCATCAGCAGGCGGAGCGAGAAGCCGGGCGCACGGGCAAAAAGAAGAAACACCCGGACGAAACTCCCGAATAGGGATGGAGAGCATGGGCGAGCCGGACAACAGCGCCAGCCCGGGCCGGGCGAGCGAAAGCAGCCGCTGGCTGCGCGAGGGGCGGCTCGACCGCGAGGCGCTTATCCCGGCGTTGGAGGAGTTTCTCGGCAGGTTGCTGCGCGCGGCCCGGCTCGACTTGCAGGCGCAGGTTGAGGCGCGCGGGGGCGAGGCGGCTGACGCGGAGGTAGAAAACCTCGAAGTGGCGGTAACGCTCGACGGCCGCGATGCCGAACTGCTACTGGAGCGCAAAGGGGAGCTGCTGCTGGCGCTCGAGCACGTGGCGCTGCGCTGGCTGCGGCTGGACTCCCGGCACCACGACCGCGTTCGCTTCGATTGCCGTGACTACCGCGCCGGCCGGGTGGCCGAGCTGAAGCTGGCGGCAGAAACCGCCGGCGAGCAAGTCCGGCAGAGCCGAGTGCCCTTCCGCTTCCAGCCCATGAACGCCCGCGAGCGCCGCATCGTGCACCTGGCGCTCAAGGATTCGGCCGGGGTGCGCACCACCAGCGAAGGCGAGGGCGAGCTGCGGGCCGTGGTCATTTACCCCATGTGAACACTCGCCTCTACGTTTCAGTGGAAAGTCGGCGTGGAGCGCAGTTCTGTTCTCCTTTTGTTCGCTGTACCCAGTACAACTTGACAGCTAAGTCCGGGGGGGGGGGTAGAGTCG
>JBOGNW010000082.1:0-4385 GCA_050747425.1 Candidatus Acidiferrales bacterium | reverse complement strand
GAACAGCACCACGGCAAACATCACGTAGTCGAGCAGGTCGTTGTAGGTGCCGCTCAACGTCAGCAGGCTCGCCCAGATGCCCTGCAAAACCAGAGCGGCGTTGGGGCTGTGGGTGGTGGGGTTGAGCTCCCCCAAGCGCGCAAAGAAAAGGCCGTCGCGTGCCATGGCGTAGTAGACGCGGGCGTAGGAGAGAATCAGGCCGTTGTTGCAGCCGAAGGTGGAGACCATGATGGCGGCCGCCATCAGATAAGCGCCCAGGTTGCCGAAAATCACTTCCCCGGCGGCGGCGCCCACGCGGTCCTCGGCGGCGTACTGAATGCCGCGGGCTACCACATCGGTCCCCTGAGCGCTGCCGGCCAGGGGCAAGGTGGTGAGATAGGCAAAGTTGGTCAGCAGGTAGAGCGCCATCACCGTGCCCGCGCCCAGCATCAGCGAGAGCGGCACGTTGCGCCGGGGGTCTTTGGTCTCTCCGGCCGTAAAGGTGACGTTTTCCCAAGCGAAGGAGGCGAACAGCGGCCCCACCATGGCCACCGCCAGCAGAACCACCGTCTGGCCGTTCCAGGCCAGGTGGCGCCAGAAGTCGGTGAAGTTGGCGGCCACCGCCTGGGGGTTGCGCCCGATGGTCAGCCCGAGCAGGATTAGACCCACAATGGCGGCGGTCTTGGCAAAAGTAAAAAGGTTTTGCACCAAGGAGCCGGTGCGCAGGCCGCGCATGTTGATCCAGGTCAGCACGGCGATGGAAATGATGGCCAGCAGGTTCTGGGTGTTGAGGCCGATGGTGTAGGAACCCACGGTGCCCATCTTCCAGACCCAGGCCGTGGACGAAAACCAGGGAAAGAACACGCCGGTGAATTTGGCAAAGCCGATGGCCACGGCGGCGATAGTCGCCGCCCCAATCACCAGAAACACCACCCAACCGTAAAGAAAACCCCAGAGCGAGCCGTAGGCTTCCCGCAGGTAGACGTACATTCCGCCCGCCTGCGGCATCATCGCCGCCAGCTCGCCGTAGCTGAGCGCGCCCACGATGGTGAGAAAAGCCGTCACCAACCAAGTCAGGATGAGCCCGCCGGGGGAATTGAGCTGCCGGGCCACGTCGGCCGATACGATGAACAGTCCCGAGCCGATCATCGAGCCGATGACCAGCATGGTGGCGTCGAGCAGGCCCAAGCCTCTGACCAGCTCGACCTTCGACGGCCGCGCTACCGCTGCCTCTGCCATGCCTCTCCCTAACTCCTAGTTGAGCCGCCCCAGGGCGCGCCGGAATTCCTTGAGGCGCCCGCCCATGTCGTCCGCCCCCAGCCAGTCGCCGATGACCGCCACAGAATCCGCCCCGGCCTCGAGCACCGCGGCGGCGTTCTCGGTGGTGATGCCGCCAATGGCTACCAGCGGTTTCGTCGTCCACCGGCGCGCTTCGCGCAAGCCCTCAAGTCCCACCACGGGCTCGGGTGACGCTTTGCTCGCCGTCGGAAAGATAGGTCCAAAGGCCAGGTAATCGGGTCCGAGGCGGTCGGCGGCTGATAGTTGTTCGGGGTTATGGGTCGAAAAGCCGATAAGTTTGCCGCTCCCCAGAAGGGCGCGCGCCTCCGCCACCGGCAGGTCGTCTTGCCCCAGATGCACACCGGCCGCACCCGCCAGGTCAGCTACGTCGGCGCGGTCGTTAATGATAAGAAGACTGTCGGGAGGCAGCAGAGAGAGGAGGCGGCGGGCTTCGGCGAGCAGCACCTGGCTAGTGGCCTGCTTGGCGCGCAACTGAATCAGTCGAACCCCCGCCTCTGCCAGTACGCGAGCGATGTCGTCCAGTGGCCGCTCGGGTCGAATCGAGCGGTCAATTATGGCATAGAAGCGAGGCAGGGCAAGCGCCATTTTCAGACGAAGGCTAGGCAGGAACCTGCTGGCGGGTGAAGCGCTCCATAAAGCTGGTGTCGTAGCGCCCGGCCTGGAAATCGGGGTCGGCGAGAATCTTGCGGTGCGTGGGGATGGAGGTGCTGATGCCTTCGATGGCGAACATCTCCAGCGCCCGCGCCATGCGCGCCAGGGCTTCCTCGCGGTTTTTTCCGTGGGTGATGAGCTTGGCGATCAGCGAATCGTAGTAGGGCGGGATGACCGCTTCGGCGTAGGCGGCGGTGTCCACGCGCACGCCCGTGCCCCCGGGCATGTGGAAGGCGGTGATGCGGCCCGACGAAGGCCGGAAAGTGTCCGGGTCTTCGGCCACGATGCGGCACTCGAGGGCGTGGCCGCGCAGGCGGAGGCCGGCCAGCACCAGCGAGTCGAGCGGCGTCCCCGCCGCCAGCAGAATCTGCTTCTTGACGATGTCGAGCCCGGTCACCATCTCCGTCACCGGATGCTCCACCTGGATGCGGGTGTTCATCTCGATGAAATAGAAATTCCCCTTGTCGTCGTAGAGAAACTCGATAGTGCCGGCGTTGGAGTAGCCGATGGTGCGCAGGGCGGCCACCACTTTTTCGCCCATGGCCTGCCGCACTTCTTCGCTCACCGCGGGCGAGGGCGACTCTTCCAGCAGCTTCTGATGGCGCCGCTGGACGGAGCAGTCGCGCTCGCCCAGGTGAATGACGTTGCCGTGCTCGTCGCCCAGCACCTGAAACTCAATGTGCCGCGGGCGGGGCAGATATTTCTCTACATAGACGTCGGGGCTGCCGAAGGCCTGCCGCGCTTCCGTCTGGGCGGTGGCCAGCAGGGCCGGCAGCTCCGATTCCTTCTCCACAATGCGCATCCCGCGGCCGCCGCCGCCTGCCGAGGCTTTGATCATCACCGGGTAGCTGATGCGCCGCGCCGCGGCTCGCGCTTCCTCTTCGGTGCGCACCACGCCGTCGGAGCCGGGCAGCACCGGCAACCCCAGGCGCGCCATCTCCGCCCGGGCGCGTTCCTTCTCGCCCATCAGGCGGATTACGTCGGCCCGCGGCCCGATGAAGGCGATGCCGGAAGCGGCGCAGACTTCGGCAAAGCTGGCGTTTTCGGCGAGAAAGCCGTAGCCGGGATGCAACGCATCAGCGCCCGTCACCTCGGCGGCGCTGATGATGGAGGGGATGTTCAGGTAGCTTTCCGAGGCCGGAGGCGGCCCGATGCAGAGGGCTTCGTCGGCGAAGCGCACGGGCAGGGAGTAGCGGTCGGCCTCCGAATAGACCGCCACCGTCTTGATGCCCAGCTCCTTGCAGGCGCAAATGATGCGCAGGGCAATCTCGCCGCGGTTAGCAATCAGGATTTTTTTGAACATGGCGGTTTCTCCGCCGCTCGGCTACCTCTTCTTCGACGGGCGGACGGCAAACAAGGGCTCGCCGTATTCCACCGGCTGCCCGTTCTCCCCATAAATGCGAGTAATCTCGCCCGCTACGTCGGCTTCAATCTCGTTCATCAGCTTCATCGCTTCCACGATGCACAGCACCTGGCCGACTGCCACCGCATCGCCCAAGCGGACGAAGGGCGGCGCATCCGGGCGCGCGGCGGCGTAAAACGTCCCCACGATGGGCGATTTGATGAGGTGGTCGCCCGCTCCTTCTTCGGCGGCGGCGCTCGTCGGCGCTTCGCTGGCCGGGGCCGCGGCCGCGTTGTTGGCGGGCGGCACGTAGCTGGCGAAAACCGGCGCGGGCGCCGCCGGGGCACCGCGCCGCTTGATGCGGATGCGCACCCCTTCGCGCTCCAGCTCGAACTCCTCCAGGCCGCGCTCTTCGAGCAAATCAATCAGGGCGCGGATCTGGTCGAAGGGTATCCCCAGGTCGACGGCGTTCTCCGCTGCCGGGGCTTCCTCCGAATTTTTCCGTTTTACAGGCACATCAGCTCCCGTGAAAGCGGCGTCAGCAGCTCGGTCCCCCGGGGGCGAACCGCGACCACATCCTCAATGCGTACCCCGCCCCAGCCCGGTACGTAGACGCCCGGCTCCAGGGTGATGACGTTGCCCACCTCCAGGCGGGTTTCTGCGGTCGAGGACACGCGCGGCTCCTCGTGAATCTCGAGACCAAGCCCGTGGCCGGTCCCGTGGACGAAATAAGCCCCCAGCCCCTGCCGTTCGAGATGCCCCCGGGCGGCGGCATCCACCCGCGCCGACGGCACACCGGCACGCACGACGGCCTGGGCATGCTCCAGCGCCTCCTTGACAGCACCATAGATTCGTTTGACCCGGGCGGGCGGCCGGCCCAGGTAGACAGTGCGCGTCATATCACTGTGATAATCATCGAGTATAGCACCCAGGTCGAAGATGACCAACTCATTTTTCTTCAACCGCTTGGCGCTTGCCCGCCCGTGGGGCAGGGCCGAGCGCGGGCCCGAAGCCACGATGGTCTCGAAGGCCGCGGCGCGGGCGCCGGAGCGCTTCAGTCGGAACTCGATCTCCGCCGCCAGTTCCAGTTCCCGCACCCCCGGCCGCACCAGGG
>JBOGNW010000081.1:0-7618 GCA_050747425.1 Candidatus Acidiferrales bacterium | reverse complement strand
GCCGCCTGTAATTCTTTCTCGAGCTGCTTGGCCGCCTGCGCCAGCCGCTCGACGGCGGCCGGGACTTCCGCTTCGCCCACGTGCAGAGTTTCCGCCGCCTGTTTCAGCAGATCGTGAGCGTGCTGATACTGCGCCAGAGCGCCGCTGCCGGTGAAGGCTTCGACCCGGCGCACGCCGGCGGCGACGCTCGACTCAGAGATGACTTTGATGACGCCGATTTGCCCGGTGTGGGCGACGTGCGTGCCGCCGCAGAGCTCTTTGCTGAAAAAGCCGGCGGGCTCGTTCGAGTCGGCCACGGTAATCACGCGCACGTTTTTCTCCGGGTATTTGTCGCCGAAGAAGGCCAGCGCGCCGCTCTGGAGGGCGTCGTCCAGGTCCAGGCGCTCTTCGGTGACGGGGGCGTCGCGGAGAATGTGGTGGTTGGCGAGGCGCTCGATTTCTTTCAGCTCTTCGGGGTCGAGCGCGGCGTAGTGGGCGAAGTCGAAACGCAGGCGGTCGGGAGCGACCAGCGAGCCGGCCTGCTTGACGTGCGGGCCGAGGATTTGGCGCAGCGCGGCGTGCAGCAGGTGCGTGCCGGTGTGATTGCGCATGGTAGCTTCACGCGCTTGGGTGTTCACCACGGCGGTGACGCGGTCGCCTACGGCAAGTTTTTCTTTGGCGCGCACTTTGTGGGCGATGAGGCCGGTGAGGGGATGATAGGTGGTGCGGACCTCGGCGACTTTCTGGTCGCCTACGGGGTCGAGGAGTTGCCCGGTGTCGCCGACCTGGCCGCCGGCTTCAGCGTAGAAGGGGGTGTGGTCGAGGACGACTTCGGCTTCGGCGCCGGGAGGGATTTCTTTCACCGCCCCCTGGCGGGTGATGAGGGCAAGGATGTGGCAATCGCGGGCGCCGGTCTGCGCGTAGCCTTCAAAGACGCTCGGCTGGCGCGCCGCCAGCTCCTGGTAAATGGGGCTGGCGACTTCTTTGCCGACGCCTTTCCAGGAAGCCTTGGCGCGCTCGCGTTCCTCCTCCAGCAAGCGCTGCATTCCCATGGCGGCGTCGTTGGCTACGGTCAGGCCGCGGCTTTGCGCCCAATCTTCGATGAAGTCGGCTCGCAAGCCCAGCGTGCCGTAAGCGTAGAAGAGCTCTTCGGGGCCAACAGTGCTTGATTTTCGCTCGCGCATAAACTTTTCCAGATTGGCGATTCCCGGAACCACCAGGCGGGCGTATTTTTCTTCTTCGCCTTTGATGACGGTGGCGAGGCGCGGGAGATTTTCGAGAAGCTCGGGGTAGGGTTCGCGCATCAGTTCGGCGACGCGGCCGGCCATCTCGTAGAGGAAAGGTTTTTCAAGGCTGAGTTGACGGCTGTGGTCAATGGCGCGGCGGATAATTTTGCGCAGGACGTAGCCGCGGCCTTCGTTGGAGGGCAGCACGCCGTCGCCGACGACGAAGGTGGCAGCGCGGCTGTGGTCGGCGATGACGCGCAAGGAGATGTCTGTGCGGGCGTCTTGCCCGTAGTCCTTGTCGGCCAGCTCGCAGGCGCGGTCAATCAGGGGGCGAAAGAGATCGGTGTCGTAGTTGCTGAGCTTGCCTTGCAGCGCGGTGGCCAGGCGCTCGAGGCCGGCGCCGGTGTCAACCGAAGGCTTGGGGAGCGGCGTGGTCTCGCCGCTGGCATCGCGGTTGAACTGCATAAACACGAGGTTCCAGAGCTCGACGTAGCGGCCACAATCGCAGGGGAAGGCGCAATCGGTGTGGCCGACTTCGCTAGCGGCGGGGCCGAAATCCATCTGGATTTCCGAGCAGGGGCCGCAGGGGCCGGTGTCGCCCATGGCCCAGAAGATGTCCTCTTCACCAAGGCGGAAAAGCCGGGTGGGTGGCAGGCCGATTTCTTTTTCCCAGACCTGGTAGGCTTCGTCGTCGTCGCGGAAGACGGTGGCGATAAGTTTTTCGGGCGGGAGCTTATAGACTTGGGTCATCAGCTCCCAGGCGAAGAGGATGGCGTCGCGCTTGAAGTAGTCGCCGAAGGAAAAATTGCCCAGCATTTCGAAGAAGGTGTGGTGGCGGCGGGTGCGGCCGACGTTTTCGAGGTCATTGTGCTTGCCGCTGACGCGCAGGCATTTCTGGGCGGTGGTGGCGCGGGGGTAGTCGCGGCGCTCCAGGCCGAGAAAAGCGTCCTTGAACTGGTTCATTCCGGCGTTGGTGAAGAGCAGGGTGGGGTCGGCGGCAGGGACGAGGGAGCTGGAGCGGACGATGCGGTGGCCGCGCGCGGCAAAAAACTCGAGAAAGGTGCGGCGGATGTCGTTGGCTTTCACCCCTGGTCGTCCTCTTCCGGCTCGGGTTCCTCTGCGAGCTGCCGCGCGCCGCGCCGAAACAACTCGTCTCGTATTATGGCAGAGGGGAAACCAGCCCGCAACAAACTGGCGTAGAGCGAGCGGAGGAGTTTTTCCGAGTAGGGGGGCTTCTGGCCGCGCAGGCGGCGCTCGATGCGCTGGCGGGCGAGGCGGCGCTCGTCTTTTTCGGCGGGTAAGACTTCGAGCAGCGCCGCGCTGATAAGTTCTTCGGCCAGGCCTCTGCGGCGGAGCTCGCGCTGGATGCGGTAGCGGCCGAGGCGGCGGTTCTCGGCGCGGGCGCGGGCGTAGGCGAGGGCAAAGGTGCGGTCGTCGAGCCAGCCGCGGCCGGCGAGATGGGCGAGCAGGGGCTCGACCTCGGCGGGGTTGAGGGCGCGCCGCTGGAGTTTTTGGCGCAACTCGTGAGTGGAATGAGCACGGCCGGCCAGGGCGCGCAGAGCGTAGTTTTCCAGAGCGGACCCAGCGAGCCCGACTCGGGCGAGGCGGCGCGGCGATCCCCTGGCTTTCCTGAAGGCAGGGCGGCGAGCCGTGCGGATCTCCTAGACGCCGCGGTCGATGTTGCGCATGGCCTGCTGCATTTCTTCGCGGGCGGCGTCGGCGGTGGAGCGGATGCCCTGGACGCGCAGCTTGAACTCGTCGACGTTGGAGGCGCGCAGCAAGGCTTCTTCGTAGGTGATGAGGCCCTGGGTGTAGAGGTCGTAGATCGACTGGTCGAAGGTCTGCATGCCGTACTGGGAGGTGCCGGCGGCGATGGCGTCGTGGATGAGGCGGGTCTTGTCAGGGTTGATGATGCAGTCGCGGATGTAGGCGGTGCAGATGAGGATTTCGACGGCGGGCACGCGGCCCTTGCCGTCGGAGCGGCGCACCAGGCGCTGCGAGATGATGGCCTTGAGGGTGCTCGCCAGTTGCAAGCGGATCTGCTTCTGCTCCGGGGGCGGGAAGACGGCGATGATGCGCTGGATGGTTTCCGTGGCGTCCAGGGTGTGCAGGGTGGAGAAGACCATGTGGCCGGTTTCGGCGGCCAGCAGGGCGGTGCCGATGGTTTCGAGGTCGCGCATTTCACCGACGAGAATCACATCGGGGTCCTGGCGAAGGGCGGCGCGCAGGGCGGTGGCGAAGTTGGCGGTATCCACTTCCACTTCGCGCTGGTTGACGAAACCCTTCTTATCGCGGTGCAGGAATTCGATGGGGTCTTCGATGGTGATGATGTGGTCGGGGCGGGTGGAGTTGATGCGGTCAATCATGGCGGCCAGGGTGGTGGACTTGCCGCTGCCGGTAGTGCCGGTGACCAGCACCAGGCCGCGCTGCTCCTCGCAGATTTTTTCGATGACCTTGGGCAAGTGGAGCTCGTCAATGGCCATGATTTTGGTGGGGATGACGCGCAGCACCATGCCCACGTTGCCGCGCTGCTGGAAGATGTTAACCCGGAAGCGTCCCAGGCCGGCGACGCCGTAGGCCATGTCGAGCTCGGCGGTTTCCTTGAACTTCTGCTTCTGGCGGTTGGTCATCATGCTGAAGGCCATGGAGAGCATGTCTTCGGGCGAGACGCGCGGCTTGTCGGCGAGCGCCGCCAGGTGGCCGTCAATGCGCAGGTAGGGGTGGTTGCCGACCTTCAAGTGCAGGTCGGAGGCCTTGCGCTCAATGGCGAGGCGCAGCAGGTCGTCAATGTTCATGGGCAATCCCCGTGAGGGCTGAAGTCGATTCTTCTCAAGCTAGTAGGCACGCTAGCACACGAGAGGTACGGTGTCAATGCACGTGTGGCTGGCGGGCTCTTTGTCTGTGCAGAAAAACAGATCCCTCGCTTCGCTCGGGATGACAAAGGGCGGGGGATTAGTGGGTGGCGGCGAAGGGCTGGTTCACCGACTTGACGAGCGTCAACCAGCCGTAGCGGTCAGGCTAAATGCTTCATGTGAGTACAACCTAGCGCGCAGTCACGGCAGGCTGCTTGACCATCCGGCTAGGGAGCTCGCCGCAGGAAAACGCTGTTGTAGAGCGCGCCTGCCAGGAGCCCGCCGGTCAACGGCCCCACCCAGTACAGCCAGTGGTCCTGCCAGGAGGCGGCCACCGCCGCGGGGCCGAAAGTGCGCGCGGGGTTCATCGAGGCTCCGGTGACCGGGCCGCCGGCCAGGATATCGAAAGTAATCACCATGCCGATGGCGAGCCCCGCCACCATCTTGACTGCCCCGCGCGGATCAACCGCGGTGGCGAACACCACAAACACCAGGAAGAAAGTCATGACCACTTCGAACAGCAGGCCTTGCGCGGGGCCGACACCCGGAGCCAAGGCGGGAGTGCCCAGATTCACCGCAGCTCGTGTGCCTGCATCGAACACCCAAACCAGCAGCAGTGCGCCGGCGACTCCCCCGGCCAGTTGTGCCGCCCAGTAGAGGGCGGCCTCACGCGTGGAAATCCTTTGCGCTACCCAGACGCCGATGGTGACGGCCGGGTTAAGGTGCGCGCCGGAGATATGGCCTACGGCCGATACCATCGCGGCAATGACCAGGCCGTGGGCCAGGGCGATGCCCACCAGCCCCACCCCGTCACCTGAAAGTTGATTGGCGCAGATGGAGCCAGCCCCGATGAAGATCAGCGCCAGTGTACCGATAAATTCCGCTAGGGCTTTTTGTGCGAGGGTGGGCGTCATCGGCAGGCCTCCGTTCCTGGTCTGGCGAGTCAAGTTGTGCTTGTTGGAGAAGCTCGGTGGGATTCTAGGAAGCGGAAGGAAGCTTGTCAATGCACCCGTGGCGTGGGCTTGGCGCAGCGAGACGCGGGATTAGTGGGTGGCGGCCACGGGCCCCGCATGTTGCGGGGCGGGCTGATTCACCAACTTGACGAGCGTCAGCCAGCCGTAGCGGTCGGGCTTGGTACCCTTGAGGATGCCGAAGAATTCATCCTGGAGCTGCTTGGTGAGGGGGCCGCGGCGGCCGGAACCAATCTTGATGCGGTCGATGGAGCGGATGGGGGCGATTTCGGTGGCGGTGCCGGTGAAGAAGACTTCGTCGGCGATGTAGAGCATTTCGCGGGGGAGAGGCTCTTCGCGCACGGGAATGTCGAGGTCGCGCGCGAGCGTGATGACGGCGTCGCGGGTAATGCCGGGGAGGACGGAGTTCGAGAGCGGGGGCGTGATGAGAGCGCCTTCGCGCACGATGAAAATATTTTCGCCGCTGCCTTCGCTGACGTGGCCGCGGTCGTCCAGCGCGATGCCTTCGACGTAGCCGTTCACCAGCGCTTCCATTTTGATAAGTTGCGAGTTCATGTAGTTGGCCGCGCTCTTGGCCATGGCGGGCAGGGTGTTGGGGGCCATGCGGGTCCAAGAAGAGACACAGACGTCCACGCCTTCGGTGACGGACTCCTCGCCCAGGTAGCCGCCCCAGGGCCAGCAAGCGATATAGACTTCGGTGGGGACTTTGAAGGGGTTGACGCCAGCTTCGCCGTAACCGCGCAGAACAAAGGGGCGGATGTAGCAGTGGGGCATTTTGTTGATGCGCACCAGCTCGAGCTGGGCCTGCATCAAGTCTTCGAGCGAGTAGGGAAGCTCGATGCGATAGATGTGGCAGGAATTGAGCAGCCGCTGCGTGTGCTCCTTGAGACGGAAGATGGCGGGGCCGGCCGGGGTGGCGTAGCAGCGCACGCCTTCAAAGAGGCAGGAGGCGTAGCTGACCACGTGGGAGGTCACGTGGATGGTAGCCTCGTCCCAGTCAATGAACCTGCCGTTGTGCCAGATTTTTTCGGTCTTCTGTATCGGCATCGGCTGCTCCCTTTTTTAGGATGCCCCCCGAAGGCACGGCGACTCAGGGGAAACGAAGGGCCGGGGAAAAACGGAGAGGGGAAAACTCTGCCCGGGTGAAACGCTAAAAAATGCGGCGCCAACCTGGCTGCGTACCCGCATCGATGCTGGGACGGTAACTCAGCGCGGGTGAGAAAGCAAGCGCCAATTTGGCTGGGGTACTGGTTTATCGGTTTAACGGTTGATCGGTTGATGGGGAACGCCCGCGACTGCTCCGCTCAAGCCAAGCAATGAACTGATAGCCGGTCAGACAATTAACACCTTTTTGTGGCAGAATCCGCGCAACGAAAAGCGAGGTTTCTTCATCTTAGAGGGCGGAAGGAAGGAGGCAGCCATGGGCAAGGCGTCGCTCCCGCGACAACTGGCGAGTGTCCTGCTGGCAATTCTGCTGGCGGCCAGCAACCTCCCAGCCGACCGCACCAGCCTCAAGCCGGGGATGAATTTCTTCAAGCCCGAGCAGGACATCGAGCTGGGCCGCGATGCTTCGAAGGATGCCGAGAAGCAGTTGCCCATGCTCAACCGGGCGGAAGTGGACGACTACCTGAATCGGCTGGGGCAGCGCTTGGCCCGCAATGCCCCCGGCCATCACTATCCTTACCAATTCAAAGCTGTCAACCAGGCCGAGATCAACGCCTTTGCGCTGCCGGGCGGTTTTCTTTACGTTAATCGCGGAACCATCGAGGCGGCGGAAAACGAAGCGCAACTGGCGGGGGTGATGGCGCATGAGATTTCGCACGTCGCCCTGCGCCACGGCACCAACCAGCTTTCCAAGGCATTGATGGTGCAAGCCCCACTCGCCGTGTTGGGCGGCATGCTGGGCGGAGGCGGGAGCCTGGGCGGCCAATTGGCGCAACTCGGGATGCAGGTGGGTTTTTCCGCGGTGTTTCTGAAGTTCTCCCGCTCGGCGGAAACACAGGCCGACGTGCTGGGCACGCAGATTCTCTACGACGCCGGCTACGACGCCAGGGCGATGGCAGACTTCTTCGAGACGCTCGAAAAGAAAAGCAAGGGCGGCCGGCCTCCGGAGTTCTTCTCCAGCCACCCCAATCCGGAAAACCGCCGGGAAAGAATCGAGAAAGAAATTGGCAAGCTGGGCAGGCTGGAGCGCCCCAGGCGCGACTCCGAGGAGTTTCAATCCATTCGCAGCTACCTGAAGGGCCTGCCGCCCGCGCCCAAAGCCGGCCAGAAAGTTGCAAGCGCCGAGGAGCCCATCCGCCGGCCCGACCCGCCCTCGAGCCGCGCGCTCGGCTATCGCGCCAGCGAGTTCGCGCTTTCCTATCCCGACAACTGGGAGGTCTACGAGGGCGGCACGCAGGTGGTGTTTGCGCCGCGGGGCGGGGTGAGCAGCAACGCTGTCGCGTACGGCGTGCTGGTCAATGTGCTGGACTTGGACGATCCCCGGGTGTCGCTGGAGCGCGCCACCGATGACCTGGTAACGCAGATCATTCGCGCCAACGCCGGGATGAAAGAAGTGAACCGCGACCGTGCCCGTCTGGACGGCCGG
>JBOGNW010000080.1:0-3503 GCA_050747425.1 Candidatus Acidiferrales bacterium | reverse complement strand
ATCGGGCGCCGCGTGCTAGGCAACAAGCCGGCCTCGGGAACGGAAATCACTCAGGAGCTAGGGGAAGAGCATCTGCTGACCGGCTATCCCATCGTCTACACCTCGGCCGACAGCGTTTTTCAAATTGCCGCCCATGAAGATGTCATTCCTATCGAAGAGCTGTATCGCCTCTGCCAAGTGGCGCGCGAGTTATTGCAGCCGCCGCACCAGGTGGGTCGCGTCATCGCCCGGCCGTTTGTCGGCCGGCGGGCGGGCGAGTTCACCCGCACCGAGCGCCGTCGCGATTTTGTCATCGAGCCCCCACGCCCCATGCTGCTCGACCTGCTCACCGAGGCCGGGGTCTTCACTTACGGCGTGGGGAAAATCCACGACATCTATTGCGGGCGCGGGCTCGCCGGCTACACCAAAACCAAAAACAACGCCGACGGCGTGGCGCGCACCCTGGCGGCTGTCGAACGCCATCCCACCGGGCTCCTCTTCACCAATCTGGTGGACTTTGACATGCTCTACGGTCATCGCAACAACGTGGAGGGCTACGCGCGGGCGCTCGAAGAAGCCGACACGGGCCTCGGGACTTTGCTCGCGCAGCTCGGCCCCGGCGACTTGCTCATCGTTACTGCCGACCACGGCTGCGACCCCGCCACCCCTTCCACCGACCACTCGCGCGAGTACGTTCCGCTGCTGGCTTACTCGCCGCGGGGCGAGGCTGGCGTCAACTTGGGCACGCGCCCCAGCCTGGCCGATATCGGCCAGACCATCGCCGAGAACTTCGGCCTCCGCTTGGGCTTCGGCACCAGCTTCCTCTCGCAACTATCGCCCACCGGCTAGCCACACACACCCCCGCACGTACCCGTGCGTTCAGACGGCGTAAAACGGCGTGGGCTAGGGCGCGCCGGTGGCCGCCCCGCCGGACGGCGCGTAGTAGCCGGAGCGGGTGCGGGCATAGAGCTTCGAGTAGCCCTTGGGGGAAAGAATTTCGACGCGCACTTGGCGGAAGCTGCCGTCGCGGGCGCGGTTGGTGGGGTAGTAGCCGAGCACGTACTGGTTGCGAATGTCGTGGGCGATCTTGCGGCAGAGCTCTTCCACTTCCGTAGTCGAAGTGGGGAAATAGGCCAGGCCGCCGGTGACCGTGGCCAATTGGCGCAGCTGGCGCTTGGCCCGGCGGCAATCGCGCGGCTCTTCGGCGCAGGGCAGGCCGATCAGGTAAAGAGTGGTTTCGGACGCCTGGGCTTCCTGCAGCAGGGTGTTGAAAGTGGAAAGGCTGGTGTTGTCCACGCCATCGCTGACGATCAGCAGCACGCGCTTCTGGCGGGTCCCACGCTTCAGGTGCTTGAGCGAGGCGCGCACGGCGTCGAAGAAAGAGGTGCTGCCGCGCGTCATGGTCTTCTCCAGCGCGGTTTTCAGCTCTTCGACGCTGTTAGTGAAGTCCTTGCCTTCGAGGTCGAGGTAGTAGTCGTCGTTGAAGTTGACCAGAAAAACCTCGTCCATCCGGTTCGAGGTTTCGACGAAGGTCAAGGCCCCGGCTTTCATCGAGCTGCGGTTTTCTCGCATTGAGGCGCTGTTGTCCAGAATCAGCCCCACGGTGATGGGGACGTCCTCGTTGCGGAACAGGCTCAGCTTCTGCTCTACGTTGTCCTCAAACACCCGGAAACTCGGCTGCCCCAGCTCGTTGACGATGCGCCCGTGGTCGTCCACCACCGTGGTGTGCAGCACCACCAGGTCTACATCAATGGAGAGGGTGTACTCGCCCCGCTGGTCGCCCCGCGGCGACTGGGCGCCCAGCCACAGGCTTGCGCACAGAAGAGCCCCCAGGCCCAGCGCGGCCGCCAGCCCTCGCTTCACCCGCTGCCTCTCATCAGTGCGACGGGGCATAGTAGCCTGTCCTCGCATAAGTCGTCAGCGGCGGCAGCCCCCGCGGCGGGTTCAGCTTCACCTTCACCTTCCGCCACGTGCCATCCCGCTCCTTGTTACTTGGACGATAGCCGAGGATATATTGGTTGCGTAGCTCGATGCTGATTTTCGCGGCTACGTCGGGAAGCTGGTTGATGTTGTAGAGCTCGATGGGGAACATCCGCCCGCCCGTGGTTTCCGCGATGTCGTGCAGGAGCGAAGGGCCCCAGACGATTTCCGGCTCGCTGCGTGAGCCGATGGGGTCAAAGATGCCGATGGCGTAGATTTGCACGTCGGCCTCCCGCACCGCGCTCATGACGTCGCCCACGCTGTAGCGGCTGTGGTTGTCGCCGCCGTCGGAGAGGATGAGCAGAGCCTTGCGGGCGTTCTGGGCTTCCCGCATGGTGCTGAGGCCGAGGTAGATGGCGTCCATGAGCGCCGTGCGGCCGTCGGCGCGGATAGTAAGCAGGGCGTTCTGTACGTCTTCCACGTGGCGGGTGAAGGGGGTGAGCAGGCGGGGGTTGTCGGAAAACTGCACCACAAAAAACTCATCCTCGGGGTTGGCGGTTTGCAGAAACTCCACCGTGGCTTTGGCGGCGCGCTCCAGCTTGCCGCTGCGGCCCATGCTGCCGCTCAAGTCGAACACCACCCCGAGGGAAAGCGGCACATCCTCGTTGGTAAAGTAGAGAATCTCTTGCTTGGCGTTGTTCTCAAACAGATCGAAGTGTTCCCGGCTCAGGCCGGTCACCAGGCGGTTGTAGGGGTCAGTCACCGTAACGTTAACCAGAACCAGATCAATGTCTATGCGGACGCGCGTTTCCGGTCCGCTCGGAGGCGCAGCCTGACCGTCGAGGGCTGGAGGCTCAGCTAAGGCTAGAACCCCCAATCCCACGAGCAACAGCAGCAGGAACCTCGCCTCGCGGCGCATGGCGATCCCCACCCGGCTGGCCTGGGTAGGCCTGGCTGATTCTAGCAAAAAGTCAAGCCCGCGTGCTAGCATCGCCGCCCAATGGACCCCCCTTTGCCGCCGACCCTGCGAATCGTCGTCGGCATTCCCGCCCGCTATCATTCCACGCGCTTTCCGGGAAAACCGTTGGCTCTGCTGGCCGGCCGTCCGCTGGTTGAGCACGTCTACCGGCGGGCACAGGCCGTGCCCGGAGTCGACCGGGTCCTAGTGGCAACCGACGACCCCCGCATTCTGGCGGCGGTCGAGGCCTTCGGCGGGGAAGCCCGCCTGACGTGCGCGGAGCACCGCTCGGGCAGCGAACGGCTGGCGGAAGTTTTCGAGACCGTGGAATGCGACTTGGTGGTCAACCTCCAAGGCGACGAGCCCCTGCTCGACCCGCGCGCCATCGCCCAGGCCCTCGGCCCTTTCGCCTCCGACGTCACGCTCCAGGTATCGACGCTCAAGACTCGCATCCGCGACCCCGAATCTCTTCTCAGCCCGCACGTCGTCAAGGTCGTAACCGACGCCACCAGCTTCGCGGTGACTTTTTCGCGCCAGCCCGTGCCGCCCGTCCATCCGGAGGCCGAGATTGACCTCGAGAAGGTGGCCTACTTCAAGCACATCGGCCTCTATGTGTATCGGCGGGCTTTCCTGCTGCGCTACGTCC
>JBOGNW010000079.1:0-4506 GCA_050747425.1 Candidatus Acidiferrales bacterium | reverse complement strand
TCCTAGCCCCGAATGCCTGCCAGGCTTTCGGGGGCAAGGGCTCCCTTCGACTTCGCTCCCTTCGACTACGCTCAGGGTCTCCGCTTCGCTCCGACAGGGCAGGCGGAATGACAGGGCGCTTGGTGTTCCCCATCCTTGTCATCCCGAGTCCCGATTCACGAGCATCCGGGATTCGGGACGAGGGATCTGCATTTCCAACGGGCACCGAGGACGACTTGCTGGCCTACTTCGGAGCGGGGGCGGCGGTGGCGGGGCAGGGGAGGAGCTTCTGCGGGTAGAGCACGGTGAGGTCTTTTCTTTTTCTGCCGGCGGGGTCCACGACTTCCAGCTTCCAACTGCGCGGCTTGTCGGGATTCTGCGGCAGTTCAATTTTTACTAAGTAAAACGTTGCCATCGGGGAGTAGAATTTTCGACGCGCCTCCTCTGCCAACGCAGCCAACTCCTTTTCGCTCAAATTGAAGTGTTTCGTGCCTACAACATTCAAACTGCCTCCACAGGCCTCAGCAAAGCGCCGAAGCGATTCCGGTCCGAAATACATTTCGGGTTCGGGGCGCACCGTAGGATCAGGAAGGAGAAGAGCGAACAGCCTTGTACCGCTGGCGAGCAAGGCGTCTTCCACGTCGCGGGACTTGGCGTGACTGGCATTGTCTCCGCCATCGGTCAGTAGGTAAACGGCGTCCCCGACCCGTGCCGGGGCGAGCAAACCCAAGGCCCGCATAATGGCGTCGAGTAGAGCCGTGCGCCCCTCTACCTTAGTCTCAGTGCGTTTGTCGGTCAGTTCAGCCACGGCCTGCGCAACAGCCCCATGTCCTTGCTCGAAGCCAACCTCTTTTCGGATCTTATCCGAGAAAATCACCAGCGCAGCAGGAAAGTAAAAGGGCGATGGTTGCAGGATGTCGTCGGCGAGTGTCTGCGCTAGTTCCCACTTTGCTGAGCGGCCCATGCTGCCGCTGGCGTCGAGCAGGATAACGACGCGGTGGGGCGGCGGGTCCACAGCGACGGAGAGGATTTTGACTGGCTGGCCGCGGAATTCACCGCGAAAGTCAGCGGCGGTCAGCCCCCAGACCTGCTCGCCGTTCTTGTCCACCACGTTGACGACCACCGTGCGCCGCGCGCAGGGCGGTTCCTGCGCAGAGAGCGCCAGCGAGGCGGCCGGAGTCAGCAGGACCACCAACAAAAGCGCGCGTCGCAACGGCATTCGCCCTTCCCCGCGGGGTGCTTCGCCCATTGTACTCCTTCGGGAACGGCGCAGAGAACCGGCAAGGGTCCTTCGACTACGCTCCCTTCGACTCGCTGCGCTCGCTCAGGGTCTACGCTGCGCTGCGACAGGATCTCCGCTGCGCTCCGATAAACCCTTGCCCTACCCAAACAAATGCAGATTCCTCGCCGCCACGGCAGGCGAGGGCTCGGAATGACAGAGAAGCAAGGAGGGGCTTGTCAAGGGGGGGAGTTTTTGCTAGAGTGCGAGCCGCGTTTGTTGGTCTTGTAATTGCAGTTTGACGGGTTCAAACGGCGCCACAGGGCCAGCCCCGCCGAATGCTGGCGGGGCCAGACGTCCTGTGGCTTTTTGTTTGGGCTAGAGGTCGGCGGCGTTACGGGCGACAAATAGCTTTGAGAAACAAGGAGTACGCAGTTGAGTAGAGAACAAGGAACAGTGAAGTGGTTCAATTCCAGCAAGGGCTACGGCTTTATCAAGCGGCAGTCGGGCGAAGATGTTTTCGTCCACTACAGCGCGATTCAGGCCGATGGCTATCGCTCGCTGGAAGAAGGGGCGGCCGTGGAGTTCGAGGTCGTCAAGGGCCCCAAGGGCCTGCAAGCGTCCAACGTCACCACCCTCTAAGCTGAACCCTAATCACCTTCAGGGCCGATTCCGCTACAGGCGGGTCGGCCCTGAATTTTTTAGTGGAAGAAAAACAGCAAGGCGCAAGGGCTTTGCCCTGCCCAAGCGGCAGTGAGTAAGCCCCGGACCCAGTGGCGGGGGCCACTGGGCTGAGCGAGAAAAAGCAGAATGACAATGGAGGCGGGTTCGGCCCTGAAGTTTTTGGGCGGAGCAAGGACGGCAAGGCGCCCTTCGACAAGCTCAGGGTCTCCGCTCTGCTCCGATAAAGCGTTGCCCTACCCAAGCAGAGACAGATTCTTGGCCGCGTGGCCCTTCGGCCGCTGGGCGGGGCTCAGGGTAAAGCGGAGGTCCAGTGCAGCACGACGGTGACGGGGGCAGTGAAGGCTGTTTCTTCTTGCGAAGTGAGAACGAAGAGGCGGCCGTCGGGATAGACGGTGAAGGGTCGCGTGGCTGTGGAAGGACTGACATCAAAGAGCGGCCGGGGCACTCCCAACTCGAGGCTGGAGCCCCGCTCGGCGACGGCGACCACCATCACTTTGTTGTCCTCTGACAGGTAGTAGAGTTCTTGGCCATCGCGTCGCCAGGCAGCGTTGTATCCTCCGCTGGTCGAGACCTGCCACTTGCCGGCGGGCTGGGCCACGGGTTGTCCCTTGTCATCGAGGCGAAACGGAATCGCATAGATCTCAAACGAGCCAGACTCGTTGGACTGGTAGGCCATCCAGCGGCCGTTGGGGGAGAACATGGGGTTCTCATCGTCAAAGGGAGTAACCAGCACGGGGAAGGCTTTGCGCTCGCCGGTGAGAGACAAGACCCAGAGGTCATCTCCACCGGGGGCGGCGCGGTCAAAGGCCAGGAAGCGTCCGTCGGAGGACCAGGAGCTGGGCCGCTCGCGCGCCTCGCTTTCGAGCAACGCCTCTTCGGGGGCGGCGCCGCTGGAGTCTTTCTGGTAGAGGTCGAAATTGCCTTTGCGGTCAGAGGCGAAAATGATGAAGCGGCCATCGGGGGACCAGACAGGGAAATTGTCGGCGGCGGCGTCAAAGGTCAAGCGGGTGCGGGTGCCGCGGGCGAGGTCGTACACCCAGACATCGAGGTTTCGGGTGGCCGGGTCGACGAACATGGCCGCCAGGCGCTTGCCGTCGGGGGCCAGCCGGGGCTGGTTGTAGAATCCGCTTTCGGGCAAGGACCGGTTTTTCTTTCCAGCCCGGTCATACCAGGCCACTTGCACGCCGGTGGCGCCGCGGCCGGTTTGATAGACAAGGACGCCGTTGTTGGAGACGGCAAAGTTGCCCCACGACAAGCCGGGGATGAACTGCACCTGCTCGGCAACGGGGAAAGGGTCGCCGCGCAGTTCGAGCTGCTTGGCATCAAAGGTCTGCGCCATGAGCGTCGCTTCGCGCACAAAGAGCAGGTAGCCGGGCGGAGCGTAGGCCATCGGAGAGGCTGCGCCCAGCAGCCGTTTGGGCTCCGTGCCGTCCAGCGATCCCAGGTAGATGCCGGTGTTCTCCACCTGACCGGAGCTCGACGCTAGAAACAGGAAGTGGCGGCCATCGGGCAGAAAGTAGGGCCAGCGGTGCGTAATCTCCTGGCGGTCTGGGTTGAGTTTGGTGAGGGGAGTGGGTTGGCCGCCGGCGACCGGTACCTGGTGGAGGGGCACGGTCGTGTCGGGGGCAAAGAGGATGACTCCGGTTGAACTCCAGGTTCCGCCGCGGGGCAAGGCAGCGTCGGCGAGCGTCTGCGGCGGGCCGCCGGAGGCTTCGATCTTCTTGAGCTTGCCCTGCGCGAAGAAGCCAACAAAACGGCTGTCGGGCGACCAGAAGGGAAAGGCGGCGCCTTCGGTGCCGGCCAGGGGCTGGGCGGTGAGAGAGTCCATCGGCCTTATCCAGAGCTGCCCCCTCCCTCCGGGCCCGCGCGTGAAGGCCAAACGACGCCCGTCGGGAGAGAGAGCGATGGGACCAAAGGAGGCGTTCTCCGGCGGCAGGAGGGTGGCCTGAACCGGCCGTGAGGCCTCGCGCACGGCGCGCGAGTAGTAAAGGGCGCCGAACGCTCCTGTGGCGGCCAGCAGCAGAGCCAGAGCCGCCACGCCCCAAGCCGCCCATTGCCAGTGCTTGCGGCGGGCGACGACCGGCGCGGGCACGCCGGCCAGCGAGCCGCCCTCGGCAATCCACTGGAGCTGCAACTTCAAATCGTGCGCCGTCTGCCAGCGCTCGTCGGGGTCTTTCTCGAGGCAGATGCGCACCACGCGCTCGAGCGCGGGGGGCGTCAGCGGCTGCAACTGGGAAATCGGCGTGGGGTCGGCGGTGAGAACGGCAGCGATGGCGCTGGCCTGCGTCTTGCCGGGAAAGGCTTTGCGGCCGGCGGCCATTTCGTAGAGCACGGCGCCGAAGGAAAAAATGTCGGAGCGGGCGTCAGCCTCGCGGCCTTCGAGTTGCTCGGGGGCCATGTAGTGAAAGGTGCCGACGATGGTGCCGGCCTCGGTCAAGGGCTGGGAGGGACTCTGGGTGACAGTGGGGGCGTACTGGGAGAGGGCGGAGGCGACGAGGTTGGTGGCGGGCTTAGCCAGGCCGAAATCGAGCAGCTTGGCGCCGGATTTGGTGAGCATGATGTTGCCGGGCTTGAGGTCGCGGTGGACCACGCCCTGGCGGTGGGCTTTGTCGAGGGCGTCGGCG
>JBOGNW010000078.1:0-1872 GCA_050747425.1 Candidatus Acidiferrales bacterium | reverse complement strand
TGCTGGTGCCGTTCTCGCACGTGCTGTTTCGCAGCGCTTACGTGCAGGAGGTCGAGGCCATCGTGGAAAAAGCGCACCGGGTGGGCGCACACGTGATTCTCGACGCCTATCAGTCAGCTGGCGTCCTGCCGGTGGAAGTGAAGAAGTGGAAGGTGGATTTCGCGGTGGGCGGGACGCTGAAGTGGCTCTGCGGCGGCCCAGGTGTGGCGTACCTCTACGTGCGGCCGGACGTGGCAGCGACGCTCGAGCCGACCATCACCGGCTGGCTGGCGCATCCGCGGCCGTTCAATTTTGAAGTGGGCGCCGGCGTCTACCGCGACGACCCGTTCCGTTTTCTCAACGGCACGCCGCACGTTCCCGCCTTCTACGCCGCGGCCCCGGGACTCGATATCATCGGGCAGGTCGGGATCGAGCGCATCCGGGCGCGCTCGTTGCAGCTAACCCGGCGGCTCATCGAGGGCGCGCGTCAGCGCGGCTGGCGCGTGCACACGCCCGAAGCTGACCGCGAGCGCGGCGGCACCGTGACGCTCGATGTGCCCCGCGGGCCGGAAATTCTTCAGGAGCTTCTGCGCCGCGACATTCTGGTGGACTACCGCCCCCAGGCCGGCATCCGTGCCTCACCGCACTTCTACAACACGGAGGACGAGGTGGATCGTCTTCTCGACACCATCGCTTCCTTGCTCGCCTCCCAGTGAATTTACCGGCAGGCGAGGGGAATGACCAGCTTCAGGGCCGAATAAGTTTCTGAAAACGCCACAATCTTGACGTCCACCAGGCCAGCCTGCTTGGCCGCCGCCATCACATTGGTTTGCTTGATGTGTGGCTGCCCCTTGGGCCAAAGAACCCAGACAGCGCCGTTGCGCTTGAGGCGCGGCTCGAGCGCGCGCAGGCGCCTTAGCGCGGCCTTCTGTTCCGCCAGCAAGAAAATGAAGTCGCAGTTTTTCTTCAGCCGCCCCTCTAAAACGTCACCAGCGCGCCGGCGCAGCTCTCGCCAGAAGCTCGCGTCTTTGATTCCGAGCACCACGACGCGACTCTCTGCTTTCACCCCCAGCTTGTCGATTCGGCTTCGCTCGGTCGCGGCCATCTCAGCCCGCCTTCCCAATGACTCCCATCATGCGTCCGGTGCGGCCGTGCTCGGCGCGGTGGGAGAAAAGTCGGTCAGTGCGACAAGCGGTGCAGAGCGGCGCCGCCCAGATGTTTTGCCGCCGGAGCCCGGCGGCGCGCAGTTGACGCCGATTGGCCTCGACTAAATCCAAGTAAAAGCGTTCCGCCGCAGGCGAAGTGAGGGCGGGACGCGGGCGCCGCTCGGCCGTCGGCGCCGGTGAGAGCAGTTGCTGCTGCCAGTGGAGGTCGGGGGGAGGCGGCGGCAGGCGCCGCACGACTTTCTGCCAGTAAGGGAACTGCCCGGCAAAAGCCTCCAGCACCACCCGCCCCACTTCGTAGCAACACACATGGATGCCGGGACCGATGGCGGCCCGCAGCTTCTTGGGGTCGCAACCGAACTCCTGCCGCATGGTGCCGACGGTCTTGTCGGCGATGCGTTTTACCGTTCCCCGCCAGCCGGCGTGCACCGCGGCTACTACTTTGCGTTCCGGATCCGTGAGCAGAATCGGCAGGCAGTCCGCCACCTGCACGGATAGCAGGAAACCGGGACGGTCGGTGATGAGGGCGTCGCCGACCAGCTTGATCGCGCCATCTGGCTCCCGCCACTGACGGCCGCGGCCACGAGGAGGACGGTCACCGCCCCTGGTTGGTCGCCGGATGACTTGAATGAAATCTGTGTGGCGCTGGCGAAGCGTAACTAATTGCCAGCGGCGCTTCCGCCCGGGGGAAGGCAAGGCCCGCAAAAGAGCGCGGCGATGGCGAGCAACA
>JBOGNW010000077.1:0-4147 GCA_050747425.1 Candidatus Acidiferrales bacterium | reverse complement strand
CGCCCCCGCCAGGCGGATTTCGCGTGCCAGGTCGAGCGGCATGACGGTGGCGCCGTTCAGGCCGTAGCGAATCACGGCGTCTGTCCTCGAGTAAGTCCTTGAGTCAAGCCTTCTGAACCCATAGAGTCATAGGGCTTTATAATCAATCGTCGCGCCCAGGGGAAATATTTCTTGCGGCTGTTTTTTGCATCTCGGATGTCTCTAACTCACCTCCTGGCCAGGGGGCTGTTGGTGATTCTGCTAGCCGCGTTCGCGCTGCCGAGTTGCGGTCGCGAAGGTGGGCGAGGGCAGCCTTCTCTCCTGCTGGCGGTTAACGCAGGTGTGGAGGCCGAAGGTCTCAAGCAGGCGGCCGCCGACTACCAGCGCCAGTTCGGCGTGCGGGTTGAGATTGTCGAATATCCCTACCAGTCGCTTTTCGAAAAACTACTCCTGGCGCTCAGCGGCCCGACCACACCGTACGACCTCATCATGCTCGACGACCCCTGGTTCCCCCGTTTCGCGGCCATGAACGGCCTGCTCGAACTGACTCCGCTCTACCAGGCCAAAGGACTCCCCGGCCCCGACGCCGATTTTCTCCCGCCCTGCCTTGCCCTCGGCCGCTACCCTTACGCCACTGGCCGCCTCTTCGCTCTCCCTTATGTGGGCAACTCGCAGCTCTTCTTCTACCGCAAAGACCTCTTCGAAGCCCACCACCTCCCGCCGCCCCGCACCTGGGAGGACGTGCTGGCCAGCGGCCGGCTGATTGGGATGCGCGAAAAAATCTACGGCTACGTGATGCGCGGCGCTCAGGGCAATCCCATCGTCGCCGACTTCATGCCGCTACTCTGGGCCTACGGCGGCGAGCTGCTTGACGCCGATGGCCGGCCGCGCCTCGACACGCCCGAAGCCCTCGCCGCGCTCGAGTTCATGCTGCGCCTCGCCGAAATCGCCCCGCCCGGCTACATCAACTTCAACGCCGACGAAGTGGGCGCGCACCTCGCCCAGGGCACTGCCGTCATGGGCATCAACTGGCCCGCTTGGATTCCCGCCTTCGAAGACCCGGCGCGCTCCAAAGTCGTCGGCCATATCGGATACGCCACCCTGCCCGGCGCGAAAAGGCCCGGGTCCTCCGCCATCGGCAACTGGCTGCTGGCCATTCCGCGCGGTTCCCAGAAGCCGGCGCAAGCTTTTGATTTTCTCTTGTGGGTCACCGCGCGCGAACAAATGCGCCTCTCGGCCTTGCGCGGCAACCCGCCCACTCGCCGCAGTCTGTTTGAAGACAAGGAGCTTCGCGCCCGCTTTCCGGCCTACCCCGTCCAGCTCCAGGCTTTGCTGGAATCGCGCCCGCGGCCGCGCTCGCCGGTCTGGAACGAGATTGAAAATACCTTCGGCACTTACCTCTCGCAGGCCAACGCCCATCAGCTTTCGCCTCGCGAAGCCCTCGCGCGCGCCAATCGCGATATAGTACAGATACTCGAGCGATGGAAGGCGGCCTCCTCCAGCCCGTAGCCTTTGGCGCGCACCCCCGCGGCCGGTCTCGCCTCTTTCCCTATCTCTTCCTCGCACCCTGCGTCCTCTTGCTTCTCGCTCTCACCGTTTACCCGCTACTCTATCTCGTCCGTCTGAGCCTCTACCGAATGACGCCAGCGGGCGAAGCCTTTGTCGGACTCGCCAACTTCTATCGTCTCGTGGGCGACGGTTTTTTCTGGCGCGCCGCTGGCCAGACGCTCCTCTATTCCTTCGGCTCTTTGACGCTCGAATTCCTGCTCGGACTGGCGCTGGCGCTGCTGCTCGACACGCAGATTCGCGGCCGCCACTTCTGGCGGGCGCTGTTTCTTCTCCCTATGCTCCTGCCGCCGGTGGTGGTGGGCGTCATCTGGCGGCTGATCTACAACCCCGATTTCGGCGTGCTCAACGGCCTGCTGAAACTTCTGGGCTTCGACACCAGCCGGCTCACCTGGCTCGCCGATCCTTCCGTGGCTCTGGCGGCGCTCGTAATCGTGGACGTGTGGGAATGGACGCCCTTCGTGTTTCTCATTCTACTGGCCGGCCTTCAGGCCATTCCCGAGGAGCCTTACGAAGCCGCCCGCCTCGACGGCTCCAGTCCCGGGCAGACTTTCTGGCACATCACGCTGCCGCTGCTGGCGCCCGCTATTCTCGTCGTCTTGCTGCTGCGGACCTTTGATCTGCTGCGCATCTTTGACCAGGTTTTCATCCTCACCCAGGGCGGGCCCGGCTTCGCCACCGAAACTTTGAGCCTCTACATCTACAAGACCGCCTTCCGCTTCTTTGATTTTCCTTACGCGGCTGCACTGTCATTTGTTTTGCTGCTGGCTACGCTGGCTCTCTCGCGGGTTTACATCCACTGGCTCGAGCGGACAGGGAAGCCTGCATGAAAAACGCGCGTCCCAGCCCTGCCGCGTGGGCTTTCCTGAAATACCTGGCTCTGCTGGCCTACGGCGTGTTTTTTCTTTTTCCCCTTTACTGGCTCGTCCTCACCGCGCTCAAGACCCAGACGGAGATGTTTTCCATGCCGCCCGTATGGTGGCCCGAGCAGTTCACGCTCGGCTACTTTCGCGAAATTCTCTTCGAGTCCTCCTTGGGCCGCCTGGCCTGGAACAGCGTGGTGGTGGCGGCGGGCTCGACCCTACTGTCGCTCTTCGCCGGCACGCTCGGCGCCTACAGCCTTTCGCGTTTCCGCTTGCCCTTCCGGCTCAATCGCCATATTTCCTTCTGGATTCTCTCCACGCGCGCCTTCCCGCCCATCGTCTCCATCGTGCCGCTCTACCTGATTCTGCGGAGCGTTGATCTGGTGGACACGCGCCTCGGGCTGGTGCTGGCCTACGCCGTCTTCAATCTGCCCTTCGTGGTCTGGATGATGAAGGGCTTCTTCGACGAGCTCCCGCCAGAACTCGAGGAGTCGGCGCTTGTCGACGGCGACACTCCCTTCGGCGCCTTCTGGCGCATCATCCTGCCGCTGGTGCGCCCCGGACTGGCCGCCACGGCGCTCTTCTGCCTCATCGTGGCTTGGAACGAGTTTCTCTTCGCGCTGGTGCTGACGCAAAGCGAAGCCGCTATGACCCTGCCGGTCGGCATTGCCAATCAAGTCACGCAGTATGAGATTCGCTGGGGCGCCATGAGCGCCGCCGGCGTCATGGCTATGATTCCCTTGTTCGTGGTTGCTTTGCTGGTTCAACGCCACCTGGTGCGCGGGCTTTCCTACGGCGCGGTGAAGGGCTGATGAGTATCCGTCTCGAAAATGTCAGCAAGCTCTACGGGCGCACGCCGGCCCTCGACCGCTTGTCGCTCGAAGTCAAGGCGGGCGAGATGTTGGTGTTGCTCGGTCCCTCCGGCTGCGGCAAGTCCACCACCCTGCGTGTGGTCGCCGGCCTCGAGACCCCTTCGGCAGGCGAAATCATCCTCGGCGATCGCCGCATCACCCACCTCCCGCCGCAAGACCGCAACGTCGCCATGGTCTTCCAGAACTATGCCCTCTACCCGCACATGACCGTGGCCGAAAACATCGGCTACCCGCTGCGCGTTCGCCGACGCGCGAAAGAGGAAATCGCCACGGAAGTCCGCCGGCTCGCCGCTATGCTTGAGATTGGCCCTTTGCTCGCGCGCCGTCCCCGCGAGCTCTCGGGTGGGGAGCGGCAGCGGGTAGCGCTGGCCCGGGCCATCATCCGCCACCCGGCCGCCTTCCTGATGGACGAGCCGCTCTCCAACCTCGACGCCAATCTGCGCCTGCAAATGCGCGCCGAGCTGAAAAGCTTGCAGCAGCGCCTGGCGGCGACCACCCTCTACGTCACTCACGACCACGCCGAGGCCATGACGCTCGCCCACCGCATCGCGCTGCTGCGCGAAGGCTGCTTGCAGCAACTCGGCACCCCGCTCGAGCTCTACCGCCAGCCCGCTAATCAGTTCGTCGCCGGCTTTCTGGGCACGCCGCCAATGAACTTCCTGGCGGGCGGCGTCCAAGACGGCGCCTTTCGCTTCGCCGCCGGAGCGATTCCGCTCAGCCGCGCCCAGCTCGAGGCTGCCGCCGGCGTTTCCGCGCTCCTGCTGGGCTTTCGCCCTCAAGCGTGCGAGTTGAAGCCGCCCGATGGCGCGGGCGCCTTTCGCGCCAGTGTCTACGTCACCGAAGAAATGGGCAGCGAATCCTATGTTG
>JBOGNW010000076.1:0-4163 GCA_050747425.1 Candidatus Acidiferrales bacterium | reverse complement strand
TCGCGCCGCAGGTTCCAATTGGTGCGGTTGACCCCCTGGTAGGCCTTGCGCTTGAAGGTGCGGATGACTTTCCCGCCGGCGTCGGCAATCTGAATCTCGACCTCGGGTGCCTTCTCTTCCTTTTCTTCCTTAGCTTCTCCTCCCGGCTTGGCTTTTTCCTGCGCGGCCCGCGCCGCCTGGCGCTCCTTCTCCTTGCGCTCCCGCTCGATTTCCTCCTTGGGGTGCGGCAGGCCCTCGAAGTTCAGCGAGTAGGTCAGCAGCGCCCCGTAGGGCCGGTTTTCGCCCCGGAACTCCCCCTGCCCGGGAAAGCGCGAAGCGCCGGTCTGCTTGACCCGGTACTGCTGCGCCTCGGGAGGGTCAAATAGGTGAATCGGTTCGCCCAAAGTAAGGGCGGAGAGCGTCCGAAGTGGCCGGATGTCGTCCAGTACATAGAGCGCCCGCCCGTGCGTCGCCACCACCAAATCGTTTTCGCGGGGGTGGACGACGAGGTCCATGGCCGAGGCGGTGGGGAAGCCGTGCGTCCAGCGGAACCAGTGCTTGCCGCCGTCCTGCGAGAAATAAAGCCCGAACTCGGTGCCCAGAAAGAGCAGGTCGGGCTTCACCGGGTCTTGCTCGATGGCCAGGGCATAGCCGCGGATTTCATCGGTCGCCAGGCTCTCCCAGTCCTTGCCGTAGTTGGTGGTTTTGTAGACGTAAGACTTGAAGTTGGAGCGGCGGTGGTCGTCAAAAACCACGAAGGCTACGGCGGGATCGTGCTGCGAGGCTTTGATGTGCGGAATCCAGGTATTGGCCGGCACGCCTTTGACGTTCTTTTCCACGCTGGTCCACGTTTGTCCGGCGTCGCGGGTGACGTGCAGGCGGCCGTCGTCAGTCCCCACCCAGAGGACGCCCTTCTGCATGGGGCTGGCGGCGATGGCGATGATGGTGGTGTGATTCTCCGCCGCTGTAACGTCAGGGGTGAGCCCTCCGCTTTCTTTCTGCTTTTGCCACTCGGGGTTGTTGGTGGTCAGGTCGGGACTGATGGTGGTCCAGGTTTCCCCGCGGTCAGTGGATTTGTGCAGGAACTGGCTGCCGTAGTAAATGGTGTCGGCGTCGAAGGGATCCTGCGCCAGGCCGGCGTTCCAGTTGAAGCGCAGCTCGACCCCGTCCGGCTCCGGCGGGCGGATGTCCTTGCGCTGGCCGGTGCGCAGGTTCCAGCGGCTCAAGTAGCCCCCCTGGCTCATGGCGTATCCTTGCAGGGAGTCCTTGGGGTAGGGAGCGGTGTCAAACCCGTCGCCAAAGCCCACTTCGTCCCAGTGGTGGTTGCGAATTTGGCCGTTCTCCCACACGCTGCTGGGGCCGCGCCAGGAGCCGTTGTCCTGCAAGCCGCCGTAAATGTTGTAGGGCGTGTCCATGTCCACGTTGACGTGGTAGTACTGCGCCAGCGGCAGGTTGGCCACGAACTGCCAGGTCGAGCCGCGATCGTGGCTGATGGCCACGCCGCCGTCGTTCCCCACGATGAGGTGGGTGGGATCCTTGGGGTTGATCCACATGCTGTGGTGGTCGGGGTGGACAGTTCGAAAGGGAACCAGCACCTCAAAAGTTTTCCCGCCGTCGTCCGACACCATAATCAGTGAGTGGATGTTGTAGACGCGGTTGGGAAGCTCCGGGTCCACGCCCAAGTTGGAATAGTAGAACGGCCGTCCGGAAATGTTGGCCTCTTCGTTGACCCTCTTCCAGCTCTTGCCGCCGTCGTCCGAGCGTAGCAGCGCGCTCTTTTCCGCCTCCACCAGCGCGTAGACGATGTCCGGATAGGAGGCGGAGAAGGCCACCCCGATCTTGCCCAGCTCGCCTTTGGGCAGCCCGTCTTCTTCCGTCAGTTTCTTCCAGGTCTCACCGCCGTCCACAGTGATGTAGAGGCCGGAGCCGGGCCCGCCGGATTTGAAAAAGTACGGCCAGCGGCGGAACTCCCACAGTGCGGCAAACATTTTGTTGGGGTTGGAGGGGTCCATCACCAGCTCGGCCCCGCCAGTTTTCTCGTTGACGTAGAGAATCTTCTTCCAGGTCTTGCCGCCGTCCACGGTCTTGAAAATGCCCCGCTCGGGGTTCTCGCCCCAGGCGCGGCCCAGCCCCGCCACGTAGGCGACGTCGGGGTTCGTGGGATGGAGCACGAGGCGGTGGATGCGCTCGGTTTCCTCCAGTCCCATATGCGTCCAGGTCTTCCCGGCGTCGAGCGATTTGTAAATCCCATTGCCGATCGACACGCTGTTGCGCGTGTTGCCTTCGCCTGTCCCTACCCAGACGATGTCCGGGTTCGGCTGGAAGATGGCCATGGCGCCGATGGAATGCACCGGTTGGTCGTCGAAGATAGGCTTCCAGGTTAGCCCGGCGTTCTCCGACTTCCACACGCCGCCCGTGGCGGCGCCGGCATAAATGATGTCGGGATGGGCCGACACACCTACCACGGAGGTGATGCGGCCGCTCATCCCGGCCGGGCCGATGGAGCGAGCCTTCATCCCGGCCAGCAGCTCGGGATCAACCTGCGCCGCAGCAGCGGAGGCAAGTGTTACGCAAAGCAAAAAGCTGAGAGCGAAGACAAAGAGATGGCGACGCACGGGGTCCTCCTGCGGAATAGACTTTTGGAATTCCGGGGCGCCTACGCTATGAGCACTGTGGTGGATTGTCAAGCGCGGCGTGGGGCCGAGCCTCTGGTTGACACCCGAGCAAGGCCTGACTAGCATCGCCGCATCCCCGGAGAGCTTCCGATGTCTTGTTCGACGAAATTCTTGGCCCGCAGGTTTCTGCTAGGAAGTTTCGCTTGCTGGGCGGCCGTGGCGGCCCCGGGGTTTGCGCGGGCCCAGCCGGCGCCGCTCGAAGCGGGAATCCCGCGGTTCGAGTGGCCCGCGAGCGGCCTGGTGTGGAAAGCCCCTGTCCATCCGCGCGGTTTTTTGACGCCACCGGCCGGCGCGCGGGTGTTTTCGGCCGGCAGACCGGTCAATTCGAAGCGTGGATTTATCCCGTCAAGCTGCTGCACGGCTTTCGTCTGGAATTTCAGCAGGAGGGAATGGTCATCTTGAGTTCGGCCCGCTCCTGGGTTGTCTGTTGCTGTTTTCCCTCCTGGCTCCCGGTGCCCGAGCACAAAAGACCATGGCCCCTCCACAACCCGCCTTGTCCGAGCGGCAGGCCGAGGTGGAGGAAAAAATTCGCCGGCTGCGCGAATTCTTGGAGCGTGAAAAACTTGGCGGGTTGCTCTTGGGTCACGTGCGCCATTTTGCCTGGCTGACGGCGGGCGGCGACAGCCACATCGTGCTCGGCAGCCCGAGCGGAGCTGCCTCTCTCTTGGTTTTGGCCGACGGCCGCCGCTTCCTGATCGCTCCTAACAATGAGTCCGCGCGCCTGGCGCGCGAAGAAGTGGCCGAGCTGGGCTTCGAGCTGCGCGAGTACAAGTGGTTCGAAGACAAGCTCGAGCCCGACCGCAAGCTCGAGATTATCCGCGGCTTGACCCCGGGTCCGGTGGCGACCGACTTGCCCTACGCGGACTTCCGCCTGGTGGAAAAGGAGATGCTGGCGCTGCGCACGCCGCTGCTTGCGAGCGAGATGCGACGCCTGCGCTGGCTGGGCCGGGAGGCCGCGGCGGCCGTCGCCGAAGTGGCGCGAAAAATTCGGCCTGGGATGAGCGAGCGCGAGATGGAAGCCCTGACCTCGGACGCTTTGCTGCGACGCGGCCTGCGTCCCACCGTGCTGCTGATGGGCGCCGACGACCGCCTCGCGAGCTACCGTCACGCTACTCCTACGGACAACAAACTTCGCCGCTACGCCATGATTAACGTTTGCGCCGAGCGCTGGGGGCTGACGGTGGCCGTAACTCGCTTTATGCACTTCGGCCCGCTGCCTAAGGAGCTCGCCGACCGCGCTCTGGCTGTGGCCCGCGTGGATGCCGCTTACCTGGCGCACACGGTTCCGGGCGCCACGGCGGAAGAAATCCTGGGCGCGGGCATCGAGGCCTATGAGCGTGAAGGCTACCCGCGCGAGTGGGAAAAGCATCATCAGGGCGGCGCCATCGGCTACTTCGAGCGCGATTGGGTGGCGGTGCCCGGCCTCGAGGAGCACGTGCACGCGGGCCAGGCCTTTGCCTGGAACCCCACCATCACCGGCACCAAAAGCGAAGACACGGTGCTGGTCAC
>JBOGNW010000075.1:0-6890 GCA_050747425.1 Candidatus Acidiferrales bacterium | reverse complement strand
TTCAAGGTCAGCGCCCCGGTGTTGGTGTTGACGCTGAAGACCGACACCGTGCCGGCCAGCAAGTTCCCCGCATAAGCAAGCTCGCCCGAGGGGTGAACGACGATGGACTCCGCGTCGCCCCCGGCCGCTACCTCGCCCTCCGAGGTCAACCGCCCCGTGGTGGTATTCACCGAATACAGTGAAACCGTCCCGGACCCGAAATTGGCCGCATAGGCGAATTGGCCCGTGGGATCGACGGTGATGTCCGTCGGGTTGGCGCCCGCCGCCACGGTTCCGAGTGAGGTTAGCTCTCCCGTGATGGTGTTGATGGAATACTGGGTGACGTTGTTCGAGCCTTCGTTGGCCACGTAGGCAAACTGGCCCGAGGGATGAACCGCCACCGCCACCGGGTCAATTCCCGCGCCCACCGTGCCCAGGGAGGTCAACTCGCCGTTGGCGGAATTGATGGTGAACATCGAAACGTTGTTGGAGTCGAAGTTGGCCACATAAAGAAACCTGCCTGCCGGGTCGGCGGCCAGCCCCAGCGGCGAGTTGCCGGCGGCGTCGGCCCCAATCAAGCTCAGCTCCCCCGTCGAAGAATTAATTGTGAACCCGATAACGGCGCCGGCCAGCGGGTTGGTGACGTAAGCGAACTTGGCTGTGCTGGGCGCGTTGATGGTGAAGGTGGCTGCCGCCGAGCTGCACCCGCCGCCGATGGGACTAAACACCGTCACCTCGGCCGTCCCTTGATTCCGCAGGTCGCTCGCGGGGATGGCCGCTTGGAGCTGCGTGTTGCTCACAAACGTCGTGGTGCGGTCGTTCCCTTTCCAACGCACGATGGAGTTCGAGACGAAATCCGCGCCGTCCACCGTGAGCGTGAACGCCGGGCCGAGCGCCGCGGCGCTGGTGGGAGTAATGGAAGTAACGGATGGAATCGGAGTGCAGGGACCTGCGCTTCCACCATGATGGCAGGCCATCAAGCACAGCCAGGGAATAAACAGAAGAAAAGAAACCACCGTCGCCGCTCTCGAGCCCAGCGGATGGTGTGGCACCGGCATCGCACTCTTCTTTTGTCGTTTCATTCCGGCCTTGTCAAGCGCCCACTTCCGCCTCGCTGGCCCGGGTCGGCGCCAACTCCGCCGCCAGTCCCTCCAATCGGCCCTCGCGTATGGCGGCCCGGATGCGCCGCATGATGTCGAGATAAAAATAAAGATTGTGATAAGTCGCCAGCACCGCCGCCGCAATTTCCCCCGCATTGAACAGGTGCCGAAGGTAGGCGCGCGTGTAACGCCGGCAGACGGCGCAGCGGCAGCGCTCGTCAAGCGGCCGCGAGTCCCGGGCATAGGCGGCGTTGCGGATGTGCACCCGGCCCGTCCACGTGAAGAGGTAGGCGTTGCGCGCGTTGCGCGTGGGCAGCACGCAGTCCATCATATCCACCCCGCGCCGCGCGAATTCCACCAGGTCATGCGGATAGCCCACCCCCATCAGGTAGCGCGGCTTGTCCTCCGGCAGCCCGCTGACGGTCGCTTCGGTCATCTCGTAGCTCAGGGCGGGGGGCTCGCCCACCGCCAGGCCGCCCAGCGCGTAGCCGGGGAAGTTCATCTCCACCAGGCGCTCCGTGCATTCGCGCCGCAGGTCGGCATAGGTTCCCCCTTGTACGATGCCGAAGAGCGCCTGCCCGGTCGCGTCGCCACCCACGAAAGCCGCCTGCGAGCGCCCCGCCCAGCGCAACGTCAGCTCCATGGACTGCCGCGCCTTTTCGCGGCTGGCCGGGTAGGCCAGGCACTCATCGAACGCCATGATGAGGTCGGCGCCCAGCGCCACTTGAATCTCCATCGCCTTTTCGGGTGAGAGGAACTGTTTGCTGCCGTCGAGGTGCGAGCGAAACGTCACCCCTTCTTCGCTGATGCTGCGCAGGGTATCCAGCGAGAATACCTGGAAGCCGCCGCTATCGGTCAGCAGCGCCCGCCGCCAGCCCATGAAGCGGTGCAGCCCTCCCAGATCGCGAACTGCCTCCGGGCCGGGCCGCAGCAGCAGGTGATAAGTATTGGCCAGCAGAAGCTGCGCATCCAGCTCCTCCAGCATCTCCTGGCTCATCGCCTTCACGCTCCCCGCCGTCCCCACCGGCATGAAAACCGGGGTGTCCACCGCCCCGTGTGGTGTATAGAGCCGTCCCACGCGCGCCGCTGAGTGAGGGTCTCGCGCTACGACCTCGAAGCGGAAAGGTTTGGAGTTCTGACTCATTGCGCCGGCGAGCCGGAATCATATCATCCGGCTGCGACCCAAGCCGAAAGGAGGGACTCGTTGGTCTCTTATCGCCTGTGGCCGGGATTGGAGCTCTCGCCCGGCGCCACCGCCGCCTGCGTCGCTGCTGAAGTCCGGCGTCCCAGCAGCGGTCGCAGCGCCCCCATCAGCACCAGGATTCCGCCGAAAGTGCACACCATCGTAGCCCCGGTGGGGAGGTCGAGGCGCAGCGAGAGGTAAATCCCCAGAGCGGAAACGAGGGTGCCCATTGTCCAACCAATCGCCAGCCGTGGCCCGATGCGGTCGGCGTAGAGCATGGCCCCCACTGAGGGCACGATGAGATAGCAGAAGACCAGCAATACGCCGGCGATGGCTACCGAGCGCGTCACTACCAGTCCGAAGGAAGCATAGAAAAGAAAATCCCACAGACGCACGGAAACACCCTGCGCTTCAGCCGCGTTGGGCTCCAGGGTAAGCAAAAGGAACTTGCGCCGGAAGAGCCAGTGAAAGGCGCCGATAAAGGCATAAAGGATGGCTATGTCGCTCACATCCTCCCACGACACGGCCAGGATATTTCCCACCAGCATGTCTTTCAGGTGCTCAGCTTCGCCGGTGGCTTGGCTCATCGCCAGGATGGTGGCCGCGGAGGCCACAGCATAGGTAATGCCGATGATGGCTTCCTGCGGAATGCGGGCTCGCTGACCGCGAATGGTGGAGAAGAGTACGGCGCCAAAAACCGTGAACGCCAGGCTGATCCAGTAGGCGCCCCCGCCGTGGGGGTCGTAGCCCGCTAGCACGGCAATTACGGCCCCGAGGGCGGCAATCTGCGCCAGCGAGAGGTCAACGAAAATCACCCCTCTCTCCACCACGTGCACCCCCAGATAGGCGTGGATGCCGGCAATGATCAGGCTGACCACAAACGGGGCGGCGAGGAATTCCAGCGTGCTCATGGCTTGGCTTTGGCGCGTCCGATAGCGCCCGCGAGAAGGTTGATATCGTAGTCAAAAAGCTTCACGTAATCAGTCACTTCTTTTTCGCCGCCCACCGACGGCAGCAGCACCACAACCTCGCTGCCGGTTTCGCGGGCCACGGCGTTGGGGGTCTTCAGGTCAAAATAAGGCTCGATGAGGATGAGCTTGATTTTGTCGCGCTTCATCTCGTTGATGAGCTCCAGCGTATGGCTGGGGCTGGGTGGGATGCCCGGCTTGGGCTCCACGTAACCCACCACGTCCAGGCCAAAGCGCTTGGTGAAGTTCGGCCAGGAGCGGTGGTAAGTCACGACTTTGTAGCCGCGGTAGGGCGCCATCTTCTCATCCCACCTTTTTTCGGCCTCGGCCAGCCGCCGACTGAAGTCCTCGTAGCGCTGCTGGAAATAGGCGGCGTCGGCGGGCTGAAGCTCCGCCAGCTTGGCTTGAATGGCCTGCGCGATGCGCCGCCCGTTGGCGGGATCGAGCCAGTAGTGCGGATTGCCCAGCGGGTGCACGTCCCCCATGGCGCGGGTGATTTGCCCGGTGGGAATCTCAAGAATCGCGCAGGCTTGCGAGACGTCGAGATATCCCTTGGCTCCCACCTGCACTTTCCTGTTGCGGCTTTGGGTGATGAGTGGTGGCAGCCAGCCGATTTCCAGTTGCAGCCCCACCACAATCACCAAATCGGCGTGGCTCAATTTCAGAATGAAGCTCGGCTTGGCTTCGACGAAGTGCGGGTCTTGGTAGCCGCGCGCGATGGACTCCACCTCCACACGGTCTCCGCCCACTTCCCGCGCCAGCGCCGCCAGGTCCTCCGTCGTCGTGATGACCTTCATCTTTCCGCTGGCATACACCGGCGGAGCCGCCAGCAGCCCCACCAGTGCGCAACCAACTCCCAGGCTGGTCCAAGTCAGCAATTTCTTTATCATGGTGGCGCTCCTAGAAGGGGTGCGCGCCGTGCGCGCCGATGATGAACAGGAACTGGAACAGCAGCTCATTGGCCGTCATCCCTTCGGCGTAGCGGGTGCGGCGCAACTGCCCCCGGATCTGGCTGAACTCGCTCGGCCAGTAGGTGAGCAGAATCGAGCCGCCGCTATCGTGCTCAGCGGCGTTGCGGGCCCGCTCTGTCCAGTCGTAGCGGCCGCCTAGGAACCAGCGCCGCCCGAACTGGTAGTCGAGCGAGGCGAAATAGCCGAAGGCGCGCGCCGGCCCGAAGACTTCGTCGCGGCGGCTCCAGGTCATCTCGGTGCGCGCGATGAAGCTGCGGTAGATGGCCCGGCGCAACGGCTTCCAGCGCAGCGTGGCGTCGAGCCCGAAGAGCCGCGTCACGAAGTCGCTCCCCCGGTCGTTGTGCCCGCGCGCGTAGGAGCCCCCGATTTCGATGTTGGTCTGGTCGGTCAGGTCGTAGTAGCTCTTCAGGTGCCCCACCGCGGCCACGTCCTTGCGGTCGTTGGCCTGGAAAAGGTCGCCCGAGTCGCCGCGATAAATCTGCGCCGTGGCTTCCAGAAATAGTCCGCCCGGAGCAGGCAGCAGCCGGCTGATGGAAAGCCCGGCGTCGGTCAGCCCTTCTTCACCCGCCACCAGGTTGTCGGTCATCAAGGGGCGGTCAATCCAGGGCAGGTTGTGCGAGTGCAGGGTGTTGACCTTGCCGAAGGGGGAGCGCATCTTTCCCACCTTGGCCAGCAGCGCCCCCGGCAGGGCAGGGAAGGTCAGGTAGCCTTCTTCCAGCTCCACCCCTTCCTCGCCGAACGCGATGAAGAAATCAGCCCGCGCATACGGGTCAACCACCGCCTGGAAAGAGACTTCGCTTTCCGCCATCGAAAGCGAGGGGAAGGGATTCACGCTGTTGCTACCCGCCGCGCCGATGAAATTGCCAATCACCCCGATGTCAGGATTGAAGACTTTCGAGAGAGCGGTGCTCCCCCCGCCGTACACCGGCAAAGTCCCGCTCGGAGTTCCCGGAGCGCCCGGGGGCGCCGGAGCGGCGGCGACCGCAGGCGGTGGGGCGCCAGCCGCTGCACCCGAGGGAGTCGGCGCGTTTTTCAGCGCCGCCAGCTCCGCCTCGAGCTGTTGCACCCGCTCTTCCAGCGCTTTGAGGCGCGCCAGCAGGTCATCCGCCGGCTGGTCTTCGGCCAAAACAGCCAGGGGTGAGAGCAACAAACACAGCAGGGCAGCGGCCGTCTTTGGACCGCGCCCAAAAAGAAATCGTAGTGCCGACATCGTACACCTCCAATAAAGAAGTATTAGTTCGTGCAGGAATTTCCGCCTCCCCTGCCGACGGCGGGGCTTGCCGGGGAGAACTAGGCCAGCGGAGGCGCGCGCGCCGCTACGGCGCGTGCAAAGGCTTGTGTGAGGTAGGGAAACTCGGGGGGAGAGAGCGGCTCCCAGTTAGCGTCCAGTGATTGAACCGCCAGCGGCGCCGGGGGCGTTACAGCGCTGGCCGCTCCGCGGCAGGCCAGGCAGGGTCCTAGCGCTTCTGCCCGCGGGGTGGAGGTTTCACTGTCCGGGGGCGTGCGGAACTCAGTCGAAGCCGCCGGCGGAACTAACACGCCGTGCACGGCCGGGTGCACCAGCACGTGCAAGAGAAAAACTAGCGCGATCAGCGTTTTCGGCTTCAAGCCGCTTGCCTCCGCCGCAGCAGAGGACTCATTGTCCTTCGATGTCGCTCCACTGTAAAGAGTTGTTTTCTGGTTTTTCCCTTTGAGATTTCCAATCTCAATTCTTTGCTTCTCCCCTCCCTCGTCTGTGTAGGGGAGGGCCTTGGCCCTCCCGTCTTCCTTTCTGTCATTCTGAGCCCCGAAGCTTCGGGGCAAAGAATCTCAACCAGCAGCCCACCGCAGCACCCGCCCTGCCTGCCCCGTCGGAGCGAAGCGGAGACCCCGTCGGAGCAAAGCGGAGACCCTGAGCGAAGTCGAAGGGAGCGGAGTCGAGGGGAGCGAAGCCGAAGGGAGCCCTTTGCGGGGCGGAGATCCCGCGTTCTTCGCGGGAAGCCCCTGAAGGTGTGGTTGTTTTGGGCGAGTAAAAGAAGGGGAGAAATCAGACGTCCGGGATCGCGGCTGGGAGCGGGTTGCGGGAGAGACAAAACTACGCGAGTGCTTCGGTGCTGGCCTCGCCCGGCGCTTCTCCGGGACGCATGAAACGGTGGCGGTCAATCCGTACGGCTACACCGATGCGGTCGCTTTCCTTGCTGTCAACACGCACCACGCTGCCCACACAGTGCAGCATCACCCCGCCGTTTTCAAAGCCCTCCGTCAGACGAACGTAAAACTCCACCTTGCTCTCGGGCTTCAAATCGTGACTGACCAGGAAGTAGACCCCGTTGGCGCTGATGTCTTCGCTGGTGGCCGGCTCTTGCCCTTCACTCTTCTCCTCCTGCCACTTCAGTTGCAGAGGGAGATGCAGTGGAAAGCGCTGCGCTCTTCGCCGTTCGTCTGCAGTAGGCATCAGGCACCACTTGCGCAGGTTGGCGCACGCCAACCCCGCGAACCCCTCCTCTCCTATCAAATACCATTCTTGTCCTTGTACACGCCTTAGTCAACCCTTTGGTAAGACCATCCTAAGGGGGAGGACCCCGGTATCGGTAGGCCTCTAGTCCTATGGCGCCCCTAAGACCTTTAGCCTAGGAACCCTTTGCTAAGAAGCGGCAGGATCTCCGCCGACGCCCGTGTCAAACCCGCCTCAGTGTCAATCTCCGCCCAG
>JBOGNW010000074.1:0-2050 GCA_050747425.1 Candidatus Acidiferrales bacterium | reverse complement strand
TGAACATTCTGGCCATTGTTATTTGGCCGGTGTTCTCGCTGGCGATCTTCGTGGTGTGGATTCTGCTAATGGTCAAGGCCTACCAGAAGGAGATGTGGAAGCTGCCCATCATTGGCGACTTTGCCATGAAGCAGGCGGGCTAAGCGTCCTCAGTCGGCGCGCACCGAGGCGTCGTTGAGCGACCAGTCGTAGCGGTAGAACTCCAGCCGCGGCTTTTCCTGGCGCACGCGCTCGGCCACCGATGCCGGCAGGTAGCGCAGCACGTAGTCCACAACCGTGGGGTTCTTCACGCCCTGCCGCTCCAGAGCCTTCAGGAAATCGTCTCCGTACCAGTCGAAGATCTTGGAGAGAAAGAGAACGTCGCCGCGCATCCAGACGTTTTCCTGCCGGGCCATGAAATTGCTCGCCGCCTGCTCGAGCTGTTTCTCCAGCTGGTCGGCCTCAAAGGGCTGGCGGGGGACAGGCGGGCAGCTCGTAGAAGCGCAGTTGACCGCAAAGTGGATGCGCGGGTCGGCAAAGCGCTGGCGCAGGATGCCGTGCTCGATGTCGTCCAGGCTGTAGGCCTTTCCTCCCGCCACAAACTGGGCCCGCTTGAAGAACAACACCCCGAATCCGAAACGGAGGTCGCGCACGCTGTCGATGGGATAGGCTTTGACGACGGCGTGCAGGACGAAGGCGTTGTAGGCGTTCAGCCAGTACGCCATCTGAGCTGCCGGAGTGGGGAAAAGATCAGGACGGTTTTCGGGGCTGAGGGCGGCGAGCTGGCCGATGAATTCCTCGAGGTTGCCGGGATGAGCTTTAAGATCGGCGTAGCGCACCTGCCCGTTGGGAGTCACATACTTTTCCAGAACGCGCGCCAGGGCGCCGGTGTCAAACGAGTCCTGAGCGGCAAGTGCGGCTGGCAAGCCTAAGAACAGTCCCAGAGCCAGCAAAACGTGCCACCGGCCTCGCCCGGCCACTTTCTGCTTGACAAAAGAAGAGGCCAATGCGATTTGTAAGGGCTTTTTTGCGCGTCCCATCGTACTTATCTTACAGTTGAACGGCCCGGAGCGCATGGGAAAAAAAGTCCGCATCGGCTTTCACGACCGCTGCTTCGACGGCACCTCGTCGGCGGCGGTTTTCACCCGCTTTTACCGCGAGTGTGCGGATGCGGCCGCCGAGTTCCACTACACGGGGCTGGTGCACAAGCCCGCCGGCGAGGTTTTCGACGAAGAGATGTTCGATGGGGACGAAAACGTCATTGTGGATTACAAGTATTCCAGCTCCCCGCGCCTCACCTGGTGGTTCGACCACCACCAGAGCGCTTTCCTCACGCCGGAGGACGCCGAACACTTCCGCCGGCATCGCAGCGATCAGAAGTTTTACGACGCCAGCTACAAATCCTGCACCAAGTTTCTGGCCACCGTGGCCCGGGAGCGCTTCGGCTTCCGCCCCGAGCCGCTGGCCGAATTGATTCAGTGGGCCGACATCATTGACGGCGCCCAATACGAGAGCCCGGAGGCGGCGGTGAAGATGAACGTTCCCGCCACGCAGCTCGCCCTGGTCATCGAGGCCTCGAGCGACGAACAGATGACCATCCGCCTTATCCCGGAGCTGGCCTCGAAATCGCTTGCGCAAATTGTGGCGCTGCCCTTTGTGGCGGAGGAGTTCCGGGCGCTCTACGATCGGCACCAGAACTCCCTCGAGACCCTGCGCAGCCGCTCCGTCTATGAGCGCGGCACGGTTTTCTTCGACCTGATCGATTTTGCTCTCGAGGGCCACAACAAGTTTATTCCCTATTATCTCTACCCCGACTGCTTCTACAGCGTTGGCCTCAGCCGCTCCCCGCAGCGTATCAAGGTGGCGGTGGGGTCGAACCCCTGGAAGCAGCCGCCCCCGGGCCGGGAGAAAAACCTGGCCAGCCTCTGCGAGCGCTACGGCGGCGGAGGACATGCGCGCGTGGCGGCGATCTCCTTTGACTTTAACGAAGTCGAAAAGGCCCGCCAGGCCGGCCGCGAAATTGCCGAAGAGCTTCGCCGCTAATCGCGGCGTTTTTTTCTCTCCACCAGGT
>JBOGNW010000073.1:0-7662 GCA_050747425.1 Candidatus Acidiferrales bacterium | reverse complement strand
TTGGCCGCATCGACATCCCCCAGGATGCTTTTTTGGCCGTCCTAAAGATTTCTTCTCCGGAAGGATAAGCCCAGCCAAAAAATCTCTTCACCCGAGGGACGAGGGACAACTAGCGGCGGGACTTCTTCCTTCGGCCGGTACGCTTCTTCTTGCGTGCCGTCCTGCGGGGCGCTTTGCCTTTGCGCTTCGGTCTGGCCTTGCGCTTTGGCTTGGGCTTGGGCTTGGGTTTGGGCTTGGCGCTTCGACTTCGCTCAGCACGGGCCTTGGGCCTAGGGGGCGGAGGAGGAGGCGGGGCAATGGCGGGGGGCTTGATGGCCGGCAAGGCTGAAGTTACTTCGTCTTCCTCCTCGTCTTCGTCTTCCTCGTCCTCAGACTCTTCGCGGTGGTCTTCGCCCACCTCTTCTTCTTCGGGGAAGCCGTAATCGTCTTCGTCGTCTCCGAAGAGGTAGCGCAGGTCGTCAGGCACCGTTGTCATCCTTGCCTAAGATGGGCGATTAGAGAACGAGGGGCGGGAATTTGTCAAGCCTGCCGGAGAAGGAACAGCTACTCAGCTGCTACCCCCCTCCCCCCCCAGGGGGTTTTGCGGGAGTTTTTTGGTGTAAGTTGTTGATTTAGCTTCCTTTACGCGAGTTACATATGTAAGTGGGAGTTGGCTGATAAGTCCATTTATCTCAGTAAGTTGGGCGGAGGTTACTACGACAGGCACCCAGCGATGAGCCGTCAGCAAGACAGAGCCGACCCAGTGGCGTCCCTCGGCTCCGCTCGGGATAAAGGAACCACTGGTCTGCCGAAGGTAAAACGGTAAAGCAGATTCCTCACCGCCAAGGCTGGCCAGGGTTCGGAATGACACCCGCACCTCCCGGCACAGCTTGCACAAATCGGGGGTGGATGTCTAAGGTTTTTGCGGTTTTTGCGGAAGTTGCGGAAGAAAATTTTTACTGCTTTCTTATCAGCGAGTTAGAGAGGGGTAAGTTTTACCCAGGGCCCTACTTGAGCCTGCCCTCAGCTACTCAGGAATGTGGAGGTCGTCGCCGGCGCGCAAGATGCGGCTGGAGAGGTGGGGATTCGCCCGCCGCAACTGGTTGACGCTGACACCGTAGCGCTGAGAAAGTTTCCACAGGGTTTCGCCGGAGCGGACGCGGTGGAGCTGGCCATTGCTGGCGCGGCTTGCGCCGCGAGAGGCCGGGCGGGCTCGGCCTGAAGCTCCAGAGGAGCGGCGCGCCGGGCGAGCCACGGCGAAGTCGCCGCCCCCGGCGGGAATCAGCAGCACCTGCCCGGGGTGAATCAATGTACGCATCGAGAAGCCGTTGGCCTGGGCGATAGCCGAGGCAGAGGTCTCATACCGCCGCGCGATGTGGGAAAGCGTTTCGCCCCGGCGCACGCGGTGCTGCTGCCAGTAGACGCGCTCCGATTCGGGCAACTTGGGCAGTTCGATGGCCAGGGTTTCGGCGGTTCCCGGGGGGACGTACAACTGGAAGTCGGCATCATCGGGTGGGGTGACGTTGCGCAGCAGGTGCGGGTTCAGCTCGCGGAGCACGCCCACATCCACCCCAATGACCTCGGCGATGCGGCGCAGATCGGTGGGCTTCGAAACGGTGACGCGCTCGAAGCGCAGGGGCGGGTCGGGCTCGACCACAGTTCCAAAGCGCTCCGGGTCCTTGGCGGCCAGGGTAACCGCCACGACGATGGGCACGTAGCTGCGCGTCTCGCGCGGCAAGAGGCGCCGCTCGGCAAGAGTCCAATAGTCGGCCGAACTGCCGGCCCGTTCCAGCGCGCGAGCGACGCGCTGGGGGCCGGAGTTATAGGCGGCCATAGCCAGATACCAGTCGCCGAATTGCTCGTAGAGGTCGCGCAGGTGGCGGGCGGCGGCGCGGGTGGATTTCACCGGATCGCGGCGCTCATCCACCCACCAGTTCACGGTGAGGCCGTACTCCTGGGCGCGGTATTTCACGAACTGCCACAGGCCCACGGCGCGGGCGCGCGAGCGGGCGTGGGGCTGGAAGGCGCTCTCGGCCTGGGCGAGGTAGAGCAGGTCGCGCGGGACCTTTTCTTCATCGAGGATGGAGGTAATCAGTTCGCGATAGCGGCCGGCGCGGCGCAGGCCGGTCTCGAGGATGCGGCGGCCGCGGGGGCGCTCGAAGGAATCGAGGACGCTCAGCACCCGTTCGTTCAGGGCCAGCGGGAGGTCGTGGGTGAGGGTGGCCAGCTCGGCTTCGGCCTGGTTGCGCAGTTGGGGATCGAGCGGGAAAGTAAGCGGGGCCACCTCACCCATCTCATCCAGCGGCGCCGGCACGTCGGGCGGCTCTCCGCCGGCACCCGACCCCTGCCAGCTGGCGCGCTCCAGCTCCTGGATGCGGTCCACCAGATCGTCAAAAGCCGATTCCAGGCGGGGGTCCTCACGCAAATTCAATCCGGAATCGAGAAACAGATCCACGGCGCGATTGAACTCGCTGCGCGCCGCTTCCATGTGGCCGGCGCGCAAGTGCTCCTCGCCCCGGTGAGCGGCCTGGTTGGCCTCCGCCAGCAAGGCCGGCACGGCATCGGAGGCCGAAAGGCTCAGGCTGGACGCCACCGAGCAAGCAAGGAACACCGCGAGCATCCACACGAAACGAGGCCGCTCGGATGATCCGGCTCTGTGCGAGGCAACCATCTCAGCCCTACCCTCCACAGCCAAAGGGAAGATTGTACCCAGTGAGGCTTGAATCGGGAAGGGGAAAAATGCCACGGGCGGCTACGGGCTCACAGGAGTTTTGACTCGGCTGCGGCAGAACGGTATGATACCGAGAAGGCGACACGCTACTCGGTTGACCGGCAGGGCAGTTTGAGCCGAAGGGGAGGAGAGACATGGCCGTGGCAGACCGCGCCCCGGGGACAAGACCCGCCAAAGAACGCCCGCCGTTGTGGCTTGACCCCCTGATTCAATTGCGGGCGTTCCTCCCGCTCATCTTTCTGACCGGCCTCTGCGCGGTCTTGCTGTTCTTCCTGGTTTACACTCCCCTCCGCCAGGACGCCGCCCGAGAAGCTGACCTGGGCGTGCGCGCGATCCTGGAGGCGCAGCTGGACGCGGTCTTCTTGAATTGGCAGACGGGAGCTGTGCTGATGGCGGCCCTCCTCCTGGCCGGCTACGTTTGCTTCTACCAGACTCTACACTTGATCCGGCCGGTCTACCAGGTTCAGCTAACTCTGAAGTCCATGGCCCAAGGCGACTATCAGCCGCTGCGCCTGGCACCCCGGGATCAGTTCCGCTTCCTCGAAAGCGACGCCGACCAGCTCAACCAAAAGATGAAATTGATTGCCGGGCGCAACCGCGATATTATTTTCAGCGTGCACGCTCATCTGATGAAGCTCGCCAGCCGCCTGGCGGCCGACGAAGTCATCCCGCGAGCTGACCTGGAAGAATTCGTCGACACCGTGCGCACCCAGCTCGAGAAGGCTCCGGAGATTGGGACCGGGGCGCGGCATTAGACAGGGGGTCAGGGTGCTCTTCCGCAAACCTCGATCCGGGCGCGGCTTCAGCCTGCCGGAACTACTGGTGGTGATGGCCATCATGATGCTGCTGGCCACGCTGCTCATCCCGCGCACCCGCGGCGCCAAGGAGCTGGCCGAGCGCGCGGCCGCCGAAGAGAGCATGCACGCCATCCAAAGCTCTCAGGAGGCCTACCGCATCACCAACGGCAGCTATGCCTCGAGCTTCCGCACCCTGACCAGCCTGCGCGGCGGGCCGCTGCTCACCGGTGAAAGCCGGCCCACTCCCGGCGGGACGGAAGACGTGCTGGTCTACAAAGGCTACGTCTTTCGCCTCAGGCGCACCGCCCCCGACCAGTACACGGTGACCGCCGAGCCCGTCATCAACCGCTCCAACCGCGACTGGTTCCGGATGGACCAGCACAGCCCAATCGGAATCACTCGCGGCAGCTGGGAAACCCTCCACCAAGAAGCCGGCACCACCAATTGAGCCCACCTCAGCAGAGAGGTTGTTAGGCCAGGGCTTGCTTTAGATCGGCGATGAGGTCGGCGGGATCTTCGAGCCCGATGGAAAGGCGAATGGTCCCCGGCGTGATGCCCGCGGCAGAGAGCTCTTTCTTCGACATACTGTAATGCGAAGTGTAGAGCGGCAAGACTGCGAGCGACTCTACTCCCCCCAGGCTGGCGGCCAGCAGGAAAACCTGGATGCGCTGGCAGAAGCGTCGCGCCCCGCGCAGGCCGTCGCGATGGTCGAAGGCCATCATGGCGCCGAAGCCGCTCATCTGGCGGCGAGCCAGCCAGTGGTGGGGATGGGAAGGCAGACCGGGATAGTGAACGCGGGACACTTTGGGATGCTTTTCCAGAAAGCGGGCCACGGCCAGGGCGGCCGCCGACTGTTTCTCGACGCGCACCGTTAGCGTCTTGATGCCGCGCAGCAGTAAGTAACCCGCCCCGGGATCGAGCGAGCCGCCGAGCGAAATCTGTGTCTGCCGGATGCACTCCACCAGCCGGCGGCGCCCGGTCACCGCTCCGGCGATCAGGTCCGAGTGCCCGCCCAGGTACTTGGTGGCGCTGTGCACGACGAGGTCGAAGCCGAGCGTGAGCGGGCGTTGCAGCACGGGGGTGGCGAAGGTGTTGTCCACGACGCTCACCAGGTTGTGGCGACGCGCCAGAGCGGCGGCGCGGTGCAGGTCAACGATTTCGAGGGTGGGGTTAGTGGGGGTCTCGGTGTAGAGCACGCGCGTTCGCGGTGTGACCAGGGCGTCGGCGCCGGCGAGGTCGCCTTCAACAAAATGGACTTTGATGCCGAGGCGCGGCAGCAGGTCACGCATCAGGCGGTAGCTGCCGCCGTAGAGCCGCAGGGTGGTGATGATTTCGTCGCCCGCCCCCGCCAGCGCCAGTAGCGTCGAAGAAATGGCCGCCATGCCCGAGGCGGTCACCAGCGCCGCCTCGCCCTCTTCAAGCGCGGCCAGCTTGGCTTCCACCACGCGCAGGGTGGGGTTGCCGTAGCGGGTGTAGATGTCGGCCTTGGAGCGCCCTTCGGCCCAGCGCTTCATTTCGGCGACGCTTTCGAAAGTGAAGGTTGAGGCCTGGACGATGGGCGTGGCCACGGGGCCGCCGACGCCGTGCCGGGGCTCGCCCGCATGCACGGCCCGCGTCGCCAGCCCCGGCGTTGCTGGTTTCTTTGCTCTGCGCTTTGCCATTTCGCCCCTCAACCAGTAAACCAATAAGCTAGTCAACCATCGGTCCCCGCGCCACTACCAATTTGTCTGCATTGTCCGTGCCCTCAGTTGAGATTCTTCGCTTTGCTCAGAATGACAAAGTTGCGGCGGCGGGCTTCGCGGAGGTAGGGCGGAGAAACACAGCGCGGGGCTAGGCTTCTTCTTCCACTTCGGCCTCGCGGCCGGCCTTGGCCTGGGCGATGATTTTCTGCTCGATTTCGTGGGGCACGTAGTCGTAATGGGAAAACTCCATGTGGTAACTGCCGCGGCCCTGAGTGATGGAGGTGAGGCTGGTGGCGAAGTCGAGCATTTCCGCCATGGGCGCCTGGGCCTTGATGACCGCCATCAAGCCGCGCGTCTCCGTCCCCTGGATGCGGCCGCGGCGGGCGCTGAGGTTGCCCATCAGGTCGCCGGAGAAATCCTGGGGGGCATAGACTTCAACGTTCATGATGGGCTCGATGAGGGCGGGCTTGGCCAGCTCCATAGCTTTCTTGAAAGCGAGCGAGCCGGCAATCTTGAAGGCGATGTCGCTCGAGTCCACGTCGTGGTACTGCCCGTCGTAAAGAATGGCGCGGAAATCCACCACCGGGTAGCCCGCCAAGTAGCCGCGGCCGGCCGAGGCGACGATGCCCTTCTCCACCGAGGGAATGAAGTTGCGGGGAATGGCGCCGCCGAAAACGTCGTCCACAAACTCGAAGCCCGTGCCGCGCGGCAGCGGCTCCATCTTGATGCGCGCCACGCCGAATTGGCCGCGCCCGCCGGTTTGCTTCTTGTGCTTGCCCTCAGCCTCGGCTCGGGCGCGGATGGTTTCGCGGTAGGGCACCTTGGGCGCCTTGAGGGTTACCTCGACGCCGTAGCGCTTCTTGAGCTTGGAAACCACGACTTCGATGTGCTGCTGGCCCGAGCCCGAGAGCAGAAACTCGCGCGTCTGCGGGTCGCGCCCGTAGCGCAGCGAGGGGTCTTCCTCCAGAATCTTGTGCATGGCGGCGCTCATTTTTTCTTCGTCCTGGCGTGTCTTGGGCTCGACGGCAAAGCTGATGAGCGGCTCGGGCAGCTTGACCGGCGGGTAGAAAAGCGGCGCGCTCTTCTCGCCCAGCGTGTCGCTCGTGAGGGTTTCCTTCAGCTTGCCAACCACCCCGATGTCGCCGGCGCGCAGCTCTGCCACCTGCGTGTGCTTCTTACCCTGGGCCACAGAGATGTGCTGGAAGCGCTCGCTTGTCTCGCGGGCGTAGTTGAGCAGCGTATCGTCGTTCTTGAGCACGCCGCTCATCACTTTGAAGTAGCTGATGCGGCCGGCATAGGGGTCAGCCAGCGTTTTCCACACGAAAACGGCCAGCGGTTGCGCGTCGCTGATGGCGCGGCTGATTTTGTCTCCCTGGCGGTCGGGCTTGGTGTAGGCGGCCTGCTCGCCGCGCTCCAGCGGATGCGGCAAGTAGTCCACGATGAAGTTGAGCAGGTAGTCCGAGCCGGTGTTTTCGAGCGCCGAGGCCGGCAGCACCGGATAAAGCCGCCGGGTGAGAATCGCCGACCGCAAGCCCTGGCGCAAGTCGTCCTCGGGCAGCGTCCCCTTCTCGAAAAACTCTTCCATCAACTTGTCGTCGCCCTCGGCGACCATTTCCACCAGCGCCTCGTGCGCTTTCTGGGCGGCCTCGGCCAGCGCCGCGGGAATTTCTTCCACTGTGGCTTTGCCGTTCCCGCCCGCCTGATAACTCCAGGCCTTCAAGCCCACCAAGTCCACCAGCCCGCGAAAGTTTTTCTCCTCGCCCAGCGGCAGGGCCACCGGCACGACGGCGCGGCCAAAGCGCTCTTGTATGGCGGCCAGAGTGCGCTCGAAGCTGGCGTTTTCGCGCTCCATTTTGTTGATGACGAAGGCGAGCGGCAGCTCGTTCTCCACGGCGAAGTCCCAGACCTTCTCGGTCACCACCTCGGGGCCGCTGACCGAGTCCACCAAGATGAGGGCGCTATCGGCGGCCACCAGAGCCGCTTTGGTGTCGTTGATGAAAAGGTTGTAGCCGGGCGTGTCGATGAAATTGATTTTGACCTTGTCTCTTTGCGCCGGCGTGGCCCATTCGGCGTGGGCCAGCGCCGACCAGATGGAGACGCGCCGGGCGATTTCCTCTTCGTCGAAGTCGGTGACCGACTGGCCTTCGTCCACGCGCCCCAAGCGGTCGAGGAGGCCGGCGGTGTAGAGGCAGGCCGTGACCAGGGAGGTTTTGCCGGTGTCGCCGTGGCCGGTCAGCCCCACGGTGCGAATCTGCTCCCCGCCGTAGACCTTCACCGGAATCTCCCCTCAGACGGATTGCCTGCTCAGACGTGAAGCGACGATGCTACCCCGCTCGCCTGTTTGGGGTCAACCCGAGCTTGGCTCAGGCTTTGGACAGATCCATGTTGCGAATGGGCAGGCGGCGGACGCGCTTGCCGGTGGCGGCGAAAATGGCGTTGGCCACCGCGGCGGCGATGGGGGGCACGCCCGGCT
>JBOGNW010000072.1:0-6811 GCA_050747425.1 Candidatus Acidiferrales bacterium | reverse complement strand
GCCGCCCATCACCCAGGCGTTTTCGTCGTGGACTTCGCCGCGGATGAGGCGATGGCGGAAGTCGTCGTCTTTCTCTGTGGGAGCGATGTGGTCGCGCAGCGCCGAAGGCGGGTTGAAGAGGGTGTTGCGCAGGCCGAGGGGGCGGAAAAGGTTTTCCTGGAGAAAAGCGTCCAGGGGCTGGCCGCTGACCCGCTCAATGATTTCCCCCAGCAAGATGATTCCCAGGTCGCTGTAGAGGCTGCGGGAGCCGGTGGGGTATTCAAGCGGCAGAGCGTAGACGCGGTCGAGAAGCTCCTGGCGGGTCTTGACCTCCTGGAAGAAGCGCACGTAGCCGGGCAGGCCGCTCGAATGCATAAGCAGGTGGCGAACAGTAATCTGCTCTTTGGCGGCGGCGTCGGGGCCGCGCTTGAACTCGGGCAGGTAGCTGGCCACGGGGGCGTCGAGCGCCAGGTCGCCGCGTTCGTAGAGCATCATGGCGGCGGTAGTGGTGCCGACGACTTTGGTGAGCGAAGCCAGATCGTAAAAGGTGTCGCGCTCCACCGCGGGAGCGCCGTCGTTATAGGACAGCCGTCCGAACGGCTGGAGGGCAGCCAGGCGCCCTTGATGGCCGACAGCAATGACGCCGCCGGGGGCAACGCCTTCCGCCACCGCGTTCTTGAGCAAGGCCACCACCGGCTCGAAGTGCCCTTCGTCCTCCGGCAGCGCGGCGGCGAGCTCCATGGTCTGAGCCGGGCGCGAAAGGCCGGCGCCGAGCGAAGCTACGCCAGGAATAGTAACGGGCAGCCGGCCGGCGATGGCGTTCTCACCGAACAGGGCGCGCGCCGCGGCGCGCTCGGCCACCTCGGCCGTGCTGAAGGTTAAGAGCACCGTCCTGGCCTCGGGAAAACGCTCGGCCAGGTAGGGACTGCCGAAAATGACCAGCGCCGCCGGCTTGCCCTGGGCGAGTACTTGCGTGGCCACGGCTGCCAGATTGTCGGGCAGGCCGACGTTGCCTTTGCGGTCGGCGATGCGGACGGAAACGGCGATCACCGCCCAGTCGTAGAGCGCGGGCGAGGGCAGAAAAAGCTCTTCCGGCTTAAAGTAGAGCCGGTCAGCGCGAACCACCAGCAGGGAATCGAGGCGCGGGCGCAGCTCGCGTTCCAGCTCGCCGCCGGGGTAGGTGTCCGGGTCAGCAGAGATGGCCACCAGCAAGCCGTGCTGCGGGCGGGAGGAATCAAAAGGCACCAGCCCGGCATCGTCGCGCAACAGCACCAGGCCCCGCGCCGCCATCTCCTCGGCTTTCTTTTCGAAAGCGCGGCTGGCGAGCAACGAGTCGAGCGCTTCCATCTTCACCTGCGTCTCACGGTTCAGGTTCAAGCGAGCCTTGGCGCGCAGGAGGCGCTCCACCGACTGGTTGATGCGTTCCTCGCTCAGCCGTCCGGAGGCGACGGCGCGGCGGAGGGAGTCAAAGGCCACTTCCGGCTCGGGCGACATCAGGACCACGTCGGCGCCCGCTTCCACCGCCCGCACGGCCGCCTCGCCCGGCCAGGCCAGGGTGCTGATGGCGCTCATGTCCATGGCGTCGGTGATGATGAGTCCTGCGAAGCCCAGCTGGTGGCGCAGCAGGTCGGTGGTAATGGCGCGCGAAAAGGTGGCCGGCAGGCCGGGCGCGGGCTCGAGCGCCGGGGCGGTGATGTGCTCGGTCATGATGGTGCTGACCCCGGCGGCGATGGCGGCGCGGAAGGGAACCAGCTCGACGCTGTCCAGGCGCTGGCGGTCGCCGGTCACACTGGCGAGCACCAGGTGCGGGTCGAGCGCCACATCGCCCATGCCGGGGAAATGCTTGGCGGTGCACAGTGCCCCGGCTTCTTCGCAGCCGCGCACAAAGGCGTCCACCAGTTGCGCTACTTTGGCCGGGTCTTCCCCGAAGGAGCGAATGTTGATGATGGGGTTGAGGGGGTTGTTGTTGACGTCGGCGTCGGGGGCCAGCAGCCAGTGCACGCCTAGAGCGCGGGCCTCGGTGGCGGCGATGCGCCCCATGGCGAAAGCCAGCTCGGGGTCGCCGGCGGCGCCCAGAGCCATGTTGTGGGGAAAGCTGGTGGTGGCGCGGATGCGAAAGCCGGCGCCGCGCTCGAAATCGCCCGCGACCAGCAGCGGAACCGCTGACAGCTGCTGGAGGCGGTTGGTCAGGTGGGCCAGGGCGTAGATTTCGCTGCGGTCGAAGCCGGTGGGCTTGCGGGGCCGCGTGGCCACCACCAGGCCGCCGAGGTGGAGTTCCTTCAGCCGCCGCGTCAGCTTCTCGAACTCTTCGCTTTCCACATTAGAGAAATCGCCGAAGTAGGGCACCATCAGGAGCTGGCCGATTTTTTCTTCGAGCGTCATCCGCTCCAGGGTGCGCTTCACCCAGCGCTCGCCCTGGCGGGAGAGTTTTGGCCGCGGCTCGTTTTCTTCGGCCAGGGTGGGAATCAATCCCGCGGCCACAAGGAGCAAGCCGAGGGCCAGCAGGCGGGACAGTTGGCGGCGCGCGCTCACAGAATCCTTGCGATGCCTCCTCGGGGTCTTGTACCGTTGACCCTTTCGGCTCTGATTGTATATAGCACGCAGGAATGTTTCTCACAATGCGGCGCTGGCAACGATTGTTTGGACTGGCCGTGGTCGCCGGCCTGGCGCTCGGGCCTGCGAGTGCCCACCTCGCGGCTCCGCCCGCCTCGGCGGGAGTGCGCTTGGGCATTGACGTTCTCGCCGAGCGGGACTTCGCCCCGCTGCGGGGCAAGCGCGTCGGCCTCATCACCAACCACACCGGCCGCAACGGCGACGGCCGCCGCACCATTGACGTCCTGGCCGGGGCGCCGGGCGTGACGCTGGCGGCGATTTTTTCGCCCGAGCACGGCCTGCAGGGCCGGTCGGACGATTCAGTCTCCGACTCGACCGACTCCGCCACCGGCATCCGCGTCTGGAGTCTTTATGGGGGGACGCGCCGGCCGACTTCCGAAATGTTGCGCGGTCTCGATGCGCTGGTGTTCGACATCCAGGACGCCGGCGTGCGCTACTACACCTATCCCACCACCATGGCCTACGCGATGGAGGAGGCCGCCAAGCACGGCCTCGAGTTTGTGGTGCTCGACCGCCCCAACCCGCTCAACGGCCTCGCGGTGGACGGCCCGCTGCTCGACGCCGACAAGCTCAGCTTTGTCGGCTACTTCCCTTTGCCGCTCCGCCACGGGATGACAGTGGGCGAGCTGGCGCGCCTCTACAACGCCGAGAAGCACCTCTGGGCCAAGCTGACCGTTGTGCCGATGGAGAAATGGCGCCGCCGGATGTGGCTTGACCAGACCGGCGTCGAATGGGTGAATCCTTCCCCCAACCTGCGCAGCCTGCGCGCCAACGTTACCTATCCCGGCGTCGAGCTGCTGCGCGCCGGCGGGGTTTCGGTGGGGCGGGGGACGCCGACGCCCTTCGAGCACCTCGGCGCGCCCTGGATTGATGCTCGGCGGCTTGCCGAGGCTCTCAACGCCCGCCGCATGCCGGGCGTGCGCTTCGTTCCCGTGGACTTTACTCCCACGGAAGACGTGCATCCCAACCGCCTCTGCCACGGCGTCCGGCTGGAGCTGACGCAACGCAACGCGCTCGACACCGGGCGGCTGGGAGTGGAGCTCATCAGCGCGCTGGCGCGCCTGTACCCCAAAGACTTTGCTGTGGAGAAGACGATTCAGCTGCTGGGATCGGCGAAGACTCTGGAACGGATTCGCGCCGGGGATGACCCGGCCGCGATTGTCAAAAGCTGGAAGGCCGACCTCAAGGCCTTCCGCCAGCGGCGCCAGCCCTATCTGCTCTACCGCTAAGTCGCGCCGCGGCTTTTCCAGAACCAGTAGAAAGGCAAACCGGCGGCCAGAAACACCAAGCCCAGGCCGGCCTCTGCCGGGCTGCGGATTACCGTGTTGAGGCAAAAGACCGCGGCCACGAAAACAAAAATCCCCGGAACCCAGGGATAGCCGAGCGTGCGATAAGGGCGGGGCAGGTTGGGTTCTTTGCGCCGCAGCACGAACACCGACGCGGTAGCCATCCCGTAAAAAATCCACAACCCGAGAATGGTGTAGGTGAAGAGCCGGTCGAAGGCGTCCTGGCTCTGCCCGAAGATAACAATCAGCACGCAGGAGAAAACGCACTGGAGGAGCAGCGCTTTGGCCGGGCTGCGGTGCACGGGATGGACGTCGGCCATGTGGCGGAAAAAAAGGCCGTCGCGCGCCAGCGCGTAGGGTACGCGTGCGCCGCTCAGGATGGACGCGTTCAGGGTGGCGAAGCTCGAAATCAACGCGCCCACGGTGATCACCGCGCCGCCCGCTTCGCCGAGGAAGGTGCGGGCCGCATCCTGCGCCACGCGTTGCGACGTCTTCACTGCTTCAAAGGGCAGGATGTAAAAGTAGACCGCGTTGGTTAGCATGTAAATCGCGGCCACGCCCAGCGTGCCGAAGATGAGCGCGCGGGGGATGTTGCGCTCCGGGTCGCGAATTTCGCTGCCCACCATGGTCAGGTTGTTCCAGCCGTCGTAGGCCCAGAGCGCCCCCACCAGCGCCACGCCGAAAGCGCTGAAGGTGTCGAGCCCGCGCGGCGCGGCAAAGAAGGGCGAGAAATTCGCCCACGAGCCGCCGCTGAGCGCGAAGCCGAGCACCACCAAACCCAGGATGACGCCCACCTTGAGGATGGTGAAAATCGTCTGCACCGCTCCGCCCACCACCACGCCCAGGTAATTCACCACAGTCAGGCCGATGATGGCGATGAGCGAGACCAGTTGCGCTCCATTCAGCGACCAGGCGGCGAAACCCAGCGGCACCCGCAGCACCGTTTCGCTCAACGACTCCACGAAATACCCGAGGAAAAGGGCAAACCCCGTAGCGATAGTAGCGATGGAGCCGGTTTTGCCGATGACGAATTGCTCCCAGCCGTAGAGGAAACCCCACAGCGGCCCATAGGCGCGGCGCAGGAAAACGTATTCTCCCCCCGCTTCGGGCATCGCCGCACCTAGTTCGGCATAGGTCAACGCGCCCGCCAGCGACAGCAGCCCACCCACAATCCAGACGGCAAACACCAGCCCGACCGATTCCACGTGGCGGGCGATGGAGGAAGCCACGAGAAAAATTCCCGTGCCGATAATGCTGCCGGCAACGATGGCCGCCGAGCCAATGAGGCCCAGTCCCCGCACCAGTTGTGGCTGTTCCTTCATGGCGAGGCGTGCTTTTCTCCTCCGAGCAGCCGGCTCAGCAGCAACCCTACCCCAAAGGTGATGAGCGTGCCAACCAGCACGTACCAGGTCCAGGCCAGCGGGCTGAAAAACTTGACGTAGAGCATCGCGCCCAACCCGACCAGCATCCCTCCCGCCGCCCCGGCCGCTGTTGCACTCGGGGCCAAGCGCCCCAGAAGAAACAGCCCGAGCAGAGCCCCGTAAGTAATCGAAGCGATGGTGAGGCCGGCTTCGAGCACCGGCCCCCAGGTGCGCGCCAGCATCGCCAGCCCGATGATGATCCCGCCCCATAGCACCGTAACCCAGCGGGAGCGCTGGAGGAGTTTCTCGGAGTCATCGGCGTGTTCCCGGCCTGTGCGGGCGAAATCGAGCATGGTCGAGGCAGCCAGGGAGTTGAGCGTGGAGCTGGAGGTGGACATGGCGGCGGCCAGCACTCCGGCCACCATCAAACCGCTGATGCCGGTCGGCAGGTGGTGAACCATGTAGAGAGGAAAAATTCTGTCGGCCGGCTCCAGCGCGTAGGGCGGCGGCACCAAGCCATAATAGACGGAAAGCAATACCCCAATAACGAGAAAAAGAACGAACTGGGCCAGCACTACGAAGCCGCTGGCGATGAGGGCGCGCTGGCTGTCGGCCAGGCGGCGGGCGGCGAGCAGGCGCTGCACCATCAACTGGTCGGTGCCGTGGCTCGCCAGCGTCAGAAACGTGCCTCCCAGCAGGCCCGCCCAGAAGGTGTAGCTGCGCGTCAAGGAAAAGGAAAAGTCAAAGAGGGTAAATTTTTCTCCCGCGCGCGCCATCACCGTGGCCCAGCCGCCGGGAATCTGGTGGAGAAGCGCAAAAAGGGCGAAGAGTCCCCCGGCCGCGTAGATGCCGAACTGCACCACGTCGGTCCAGATGACGGCTTTCATTCCGCCCAGATAGGTGTAGACCAGGGTCAGCGCCATCACCACCACGACGGCGGTGAATTCCGCCACCACCAGAGTTTCTCCGGTGAAAATCTCCAACACCCTCGGCAGCAGGAGCTGGACCACCAGGGCAATGGCCCATACGCGAACGCCATCGGCCAACGCCCGGGTCAGCAGGAAGAGCGTGGCCCCGAGCCGCCGCGTCGTGCGGCCAAAGCGCTGCTCGATGTACTGGTAGGCGGTGTAAAGCTGGCCGGCGAAGTACTGTGGCAGCAAGAGAAAGCTGACGATGAAGCGCGCCACAATGTAACCGAACACGAGTTGCAGGAAGGCGAAGTTTCCGGCGAAGGCCAGGGCCGGCGTGCCGATGATGGTGAGAGTAGAGGTTTCCGTGGCCACGATGGAGAGGCAGATGGCGAGCCAGTGCGTGTCGGCCCCGCCCAGGAAGTAGTCGTGCAGGGTGCGCTGCCGCCGGCGGAAGTGCGCGCCCAGAGCGGTGACGCCGACGAGATAGACGAGAACGATGGCGAGGTCGAGGCTGCCGAAGCCCACGCGGCCAGAGTCTAGCAGAAAAGCGGCCATGGAGGCGCAGAGGCGCCGAGAAAGGTTAGAATTTCAGCCCTACGACGATGGCTTTCTTCCTGGGAATCGACGCCGGTGGCACTAAGACCGAGTGCGCCCTGGCCGA
>JBOGNW010000071.1:0-4068 GCA_050747425.1 Candidatus Acidiferrales bacterium | reverse complement strand
GATCAAGGGTGCCTGTAAACTCGAACCTGCCGCCTATGAAGAAATCAAAGTGAACCCTGAAGTCACCAAGCAGGCAATCGTTCTCAACGCTGTTATTAGCGTGGAAGTGGGCCTATACGCACTGTTCACGGAGAGTGAGCTCACTCTCCTGACTGCCCTCGCTGCCGGGTTCGCCTCCTATTGGCTCTCGCTAGCGATGCAGCTTGCCCTCCTCTACATGATTGCCCGCAGGATTCCTCATCCGCCTCCCTCTCCGACCATCATCCAGTTTTTCCGAACCATGAGTTTCGCCAATGCTCCCCTAGTGTTTTTGCCAATGGCCCTCGTACCTGTCGTTGCAACTGTGTATGGCCTCGCACTCGTCGGTTGGCTTCTAGGGACCTTCTTGACGGGAATTCGCATAACCTTCGGTTGGACAAGGCTACGCGAACCCCTTGTGGTGACCGCCATTTATTTCTTGGTCTTTTTGGGCACTGACCTAGCGCTTATATTCCTGTTCACGGATTGACACGGCGCGCAGGGGTCGTGTAGCGTAGGCGGCGCCGGGATCCCCGATCGAACTCAGGTATCCCTCACTCCTCAAAGGAGGGCATAATGCTTGAGGGAAGCTTCCTCGCTCATCTTCTGCAACAGAAAATCCTGCTGCCCAGCGACGTGGGCGGCTACGTGGACATCCTGCTGCGCTGGATTCACCTCGTCGCCGGCATCACCTGGATCGGCCTGCTCTATTTCTTCAACCTGGTCAACGTCCCGGCGATGAAGGCGCTCGATGGCCCCACCAAGGGCAAAGTCATCCCCGTGCTGCTGCCCAAGGCGCTGTGGTGGTTCCGCTGGGGCGCGGTGGTCACGGTGCTGGCCGGGTTCGTTTACTGGGTGCTGCTGCTGCACCGCGAGCCGCAGCCGCCCGACGGCACTCCGGGCCAGTACCTTCTGCCAACGCTGGGCTACTGGATTGTGGCGGTCGGGGTCGCCTGGGTGATCAACTATTTCCTGCTGCGTGTTCCCGCGCTGACCAAGAACGGATTTTTCTTCGCCGTGCCTATTGTTGCGCTGGCCGTGGCCATGCTGTGGTTCATGGCGGCGTACCTCACGCAGCCGGGCGTGAGCAACCGTGTTCTCTCCATCGCCGTGGGCGGCGGCTACGGCCTCTTTATGATGCTGAACGTCTGGGGCATCATCTGGCCGAACCAGAAGCGCATCATCGCCTGGACCAAGGAAAACGCCGAGAAGGGCACGGCCATTCCGCCGGAAGCAGCGGTGCTGGCGCGGCAGGCTTTTCTCGTCTCGCGCTCCAACGCCTGGCTGTCGCTGCCCATGCTCTTCTTCATGGCCACGGCCAGCCACTTCCCCATTTTCGTCGGCGGCTAATCTCTGCGCCTCTGCGATACTGCCGCTATGATGCGCGTCTCCCAGGGCGAGCGCAGCTCGTAAGTGATGCCGCGCCAGCGCATCCGGCGCGTGGTGGCAGACAGTAAGAAGTTGGCGGCCATCAGCCAGGGCACGAGCGCGGCTTGTAGCGTGGGGCTCCACCAAGTTCGCCGCAGCGCCGGGCGGTGCTCCGGCAAGAGAAGCATGACCGCCTCCAGCCGATAGACGCCCTTGGCCACGGGCAGGGCCACGAGCGCCCCTACCGTGGCGAGAATCTCGAGACTGAGCCACGTGGAAGAGGGTAGCGACCTAACGGCCAGCACCAGACCGTACACCAGCGTAGTGCAGTAAGAGACGTACATCCCCAGCGCTGGCCACCACAACCGCGGCTCATAGACGCGCGTCAGAATGATTTGCCGCGTCGTCCACTCCAGCAGGCCGCGCCAGCTCACGGGGTGATGCGTGGCCACGAGACACTGCGGCACAAAAACGATTTTCCGCCCCGCCTCCCGCAGCGCGCGCGTCAGCATATAGTCGTCGCTGACGCAGCCGGCCCAGTAGCGCCGCACGTTGGCTTCCTCAAACGTGGAGCGGCGGATGGCCGTCCCACCGCCCCAGCAGAAATTCCGCTTCCACTCGCCCATGTAGGTAACCGCCGGGGCGTTCCAGGCCGACTGCAAGCCGGAGAGAAAATCTGCGGCCGGGATGTACCAGCGAAAGGTGGAGGCGGCGCCTATCTCCGGGCCGGCGAGATAGGCCACGAGCGCGCGCACCCAGCGGGGCGACGGCCGTCCGTCGGAGTCGGCGAAGACGAAAACTTCGCTCGAAGCCCGCGCCGCCGCTACACCCGCCAGCAGGTTATTGACTTTTTCGCCGCGGCCTCGCGGCGGCCCCGCCACCACAACGCGGGCCGGCCTCTGTCCCTCCGCCACCAAGCGCTCGCAAACCGCTCGCGCCGGGTCGTTGGCATCCGCGATCACAAATGCGATTTCTAAATCCGGGTACTCCTGCGCGAAGAGCGCGGCGAGATTGGTTTCCAGCTCGGGGTCGAGCCCCTTGCAGGGGCAAATCAGCGTAGCCGGGGGCGCGTAGCCGGGGAGCGGCTCGGCCAGCCGCCGGCGCACAAAGGCGAGGAAGCGCGGGCCGTCGCTGAGCGCAATCAAACTCTGGAGGGCCACCAGCGCGGCCAGCGCTAAAAAAATCGTCAGCATCACCGCCGGAGTCTAGTGCCGCCCCGCCTGAATGACAACTGAGCCTGACTCGATTCTTGCCGCGTGTTAGACTACCGCCGGTGCGCTGGTGGGTTCTAGTGGGGCGCACCAGCCGTCGAAGACTTTGTCGTGTTTTTCAATTCAGACCCCTGCTGGTCGGGGACAACAGGAGGCCAGGCCGAATGAGGTTGGCGCGCGTCGCGATTGTCGCCCTGGCTCTCCTGTTTGCCGTCACCGCCGTAAGCGTTTACCGGCGCGAGAGGCACGCCGAAAGCCTGGCCGAGCGCCGCTTCGAATTCACCTACATCGCCCGCGTCCCGGAGCTTCCTCGCCAGGCCAAAACCCTGCGCCTCTGGATTCCTCTGCCGCGCGCCGACGAATACCAAAGCGTCTCAGACCTCCGCTTTGAGTCTCCCCTTCCTCTCAGCCGTCACCACGAAACCGAATACGGCAACGAGTACCTTTACCTCGAAGCCGAGCGCGCCGCTTTCCAAACCCCGCTCGAAGTGCGGCTCCGTTTTAGCGCCGTCCGTCACGAACACCGCGTTGAACTCTCTAACGGCTGGACACGCGTAGCCGCGGCCGGCAATGAAGACCCCCGGCTGCTGGCGCGGTTTCTGGCGCGCGACCGTCTGGTTCCTGTTGACGGCCTTATCGCTCAGCTCGCCGACCAGACCATCCGCGGCCGCGAAACCCCGCTCGAGAAAGCCCGCGCCATCTACGCCTACGTCATCTCCACCATGCGCTACGACAAGTCTGGCACCGGCTGGGGCCGGGGCGACGCCCTCTATGCCTGCGACGTCCGCCGCGGCAACTGCACCGATTTCCACGCTCTCTTCATCGGGATGATGCGCGCCGCCGGCATTCCTGCGCGCTTCGAGATTGGCTTTTCGCTTCCGGCCGCGAGCGCGAGCGGCGAGATTGGCGGCTATCACTGCTGGGCGCAGTTTTATCTCGAACCCTACGGCTGGATTCCCGTGGACGCCTCAGAAGCCTGGAAGCACCCCGAGAAGCGCGGCTACTTTTTCGGCGCTCACGACGCCGACCGCGTGCTTTTTACCCTCGGCCGCGATATCCGCCTCAACCCCACGCCCGCCGGCGAGCCGCTGAACTATTTCATCTACCCCTACGCGGAAGTGGACGGCAAAGAATTGAAAGGAATCGAGTCCCACTTCATCTTCCGCAATCTTCCCGCGCAAACTCCCTGAGAGCACACAAATCGGGCGAGCCCTACATCAGGCCGAGGAGGGGGCAGAGCCAGCGCAGCAACAAGAGCAGCACCACAAAGCCCAGCAGGTCGAACCAGATGCCCGTCCGCAACATCGAGAGTAGCGGCACGCGCCCCGAGCCGTAAACAATGGCGTTGGGCGGTGTCGAAACCGGCAGCATGAAAGCCAGGCTGGCGCCGAGCGTCGCCCCCAACGCCGGCGGCAGCGGCGAGACGCCCGCGGCCTTGGCCACGGCAATCGCCACCGGGACCACCATGCTG
>JBOGNW010000070.1:0-6377 GCA_050747425.1 Candidatus Acidiferrales bacterium | reverse complement strand
GCTGAGCACAATGTTGATGGCTTCCGTGTACAGGCGGTGTTCTTCGCGGAGGATGCGGGCGGAGAGCGTCTCCTCGGTGTCACCGTCGTGGACGGGAACAGTCGCCTGCAGCACGATGGGGCCGGCGTCGAGGTTCTCATCCACCAGATGCACCGTGCAGCCCGCCACTTTCACACCCCACTCCAGCGCCTGCTTTTGCGCCTCCAAACCGGGAAAGGCCGGCAGCAGCGCCGGGTGGATGTTCAAAATGCGATGCCGAAACTGACTGACGAAGTAGGGCGAGAGCAAACGCATGTAGCCCGCCAGGCACACCAGGTTAACTTTTTTCTCTTGTAAGAGCGCCACCACTTCGCGGTCGTACTCCTCGCGCTGGCGGCCTTTGGAGGGAATCACCCGCGCTTCCAAACCGCGCTGCCGGGCCTTCTCGAGTCCCGGCGCGTTTTCGCGGTTACTGACCACCACCGCGATTTCAGCCCCGGGAATGCGGCCGGCGGCGACGCTATCGGCGATGGCTTCGAAGTTCGAGCCGCGGCCGGAGAGCAGCACCGCAATCCGCTTCATTGCCAGCGTCCCCGGTAACGGACCTGTCGGCCGCCCCGAACCACTTCCCCAATGGGAAAGTAGGTGGCCCGCCGCTTGCGTAGGTGGGCTTCCACTTTGGCAATGTGACGAGGCGGCACGACGAGCACCATCCCGATGCCCATGTTGAAGGTGCGCAGCATTTCATCGGCCGGAAGATTCCCCAGCCGCTCCAGGATGCGAAACAGCGGCGGCACCGGCCAGCGGTCGAGGTGGATTTCCGCGGCGCAGCCGCGCGGCAGCACGCGGGGAATGTTCTCCGTCAAACCACCGCCGGTGATGTGGGCGGCGGCGCTCAGCCAGCCGGGTTCCACGAGCGGCTGCATCAGCGGGTAGTAGCACCAGTGCGGCTTGAGCAGTTCCGCGCCCAGTTTGTTGTGCAGCTCCGGCAGGTAAGAATCCACAGTGAGCCCCGCGACGTCGAAGAAGAGCTTGCGGGCCAGCGAGTACCCGTTGGTGTGCAGGCCGGTGGAAGCCACACCTAGCAGGCGGTGGCCCGGCTCGACGCGCTGCCCGTCGAGGATTTGTTTGCCTTCCACCACACCCAGGATGAAGCCCACCAGATCGTGCTCCCCCGGCGCGTACACACCCGGCATCTCGGCGGTCTCGCCTCCGATGAGCGCCACGCCCAGGGCGCGGCAAGCGCGCGCGAGGCCGGCGAAAATTTGCTCGAGCGCCGTCGGCTCCAGGCGGCTCGAGGCGATGTAGTCGAGAAAAAACAGCGGCGTCGCGCCCATCACCGCGATGTCGTTGACGCAATGGTGAACCAGGTCGGCGGCCACGCCGCGGTAGTCCCCGGCCAGCGCCGCGACTTTTAGCTTCGTGCCAACGCCATCCACGCTCGAAACGAAAACCGGCTGGCGCCAGCGGCGCCGCTCCAATTCGAAGAGAGCTCCGAAGCCGCCAATGTCGGCGAGCACGCCGCGCGTAAAAGTCTGCCGCGCCAGGCGCGCCACACGCTGCTTGGCCTGGGTGGCGCGGGCGCGGTCGACGCCGGCGTCGGCGTAACGGAAAGAACGGGTGGGAATGGGCGTCATTAGAGTTATAACCGACGCGTGGGAACGGGGGTCATTAGAGTTCTAACGGACGTATTCTAACTGAATCGCGCCCGCCGTGCTGGCTAGGGGGTCGACGGGATCGGCAGGGGCCGAGCGCGCCAGGCGTAGACGGCCAGGAAGATGGCCAGCACAAGGAAGATGGAGTCGCGTGCCAGGGTAGCGGGGCTGATAGGCTCACCGATACCGAAGCAAGCACAGTCGACCTCGATGCCGCGCGTGTAGGTGTAGGCCATGGCCCCGATGAAGCCGGCCAGGAGCAGAGCGCAGAACGCCGAGGTGTAGCGTAGTTTCCACCCGAGGATGAGCACGAAGCCGAGGACGACTTCAAGCCACGGTAGCAGGCGGGCGACGGTGACGACCGCCCACTCGGGCAGTAGCTGGTAAGCGCTGACTGCCATCGAGAAGAGGAACGGTTCCTCCAGCGGGTAGAGACCTTTGGAATAGCCGGCGTAGAGAAAGATGGCGCCCAGCACCAGCCGGCAGACCCAGTGGAGGAGGCGCCCGATCACGGCGTGCGCGTCAGCAGGTCGTCGAGGTAGCGGCGAAGGAACGGGTACTGAATGGGGCCGACCGGGAGCCGCTCGCTTCGGCCCCGGAAAATTACGAAACTGGTCGGCGTGCCGGTCACTTTTCGCTCCTGGCTCTTGCCCAGATCGACATCGCGGTTGATGGCGTCTTCGACATTGGGGTCTTCGGCCCAGGCCTTCACCTTACTCATCTCCTCGGAAGAAAGGGCGGCCGCCACGACGCTCTCGACACTGCCGTCGGCCGACCACTGGGCCTGGTAGGTAAACAGCGCATCGCTCACCCGCACCCACTTCTCCATGCCCAGGCGGCGGCTGGCGTGGGCATAGCGGGCCGCCGGGCGCGAGTACTGATGCTGCCGCAAAGGAAACTCGCGGTAGACCACGCAGACCTTGCCGGTCATGGCGTAGTCGGCGATGACCGAGCGGACGGTTTCCAGGTAAAACCGCTGGCAGGAGGGGCACTGGTAATCGGAGAACACCTCGAGTTTCACCGGGGCGCTCGCCAGGCCGGCCGTGCACTCGCCGCTCTCGGGATCCGGTTTGGGCGCTTCGGGTTCCGTTGGCTTGGAGCTTGTTTTCTTTTTCGTGGCCGGCTTCTCGGCTTCCTTCTCTTGCTGCACGCGGGACGCCGCCACGGTGGCGGCTTCCGGTTGAGCCCCGCTGGCCGCAGGCACGCTTTCGGCGGCTCGGGGCGGAGTGGATTTCTCGGGGGCGGTATCGGCGGACGGCGCCGACGGAGGGGCTGCGTAGCGTCCCAGGGCAAACATTGCCACCGCGACGGCCAGCACCAACCCTACGGCCAGCCATTTCGTGTTCTTGTCCATGATGTTCTATTCTACTCCCCGAGGCGGAGCCTTTCTCTAATCCATCAAGCCGCGCTTGCCGTGAAAGACGTCGGCCGCAGACTCCTTAATTTCGGCCGGGCCGCTCTCCTGCTGAAGCTTCAGTTCTACAAAATCGGTGGGGTAGTGGCCGGTGTAGCAGGCATTGCAATAGCGGCCCTCGGCGTCGGCCACGGCCTTACGCATGTTCTCGAGGGAGAGGTAGCCGAGCGAATCGGCTTCGATGAACTGACAGATTTCTTCCACCGACTTGTGGGCGCCGATGAGCTCGCGCTTGGTGGGGGTATCGATGCCGTAAAAGCAGGGCGAGATGATGGGCGGGCAGGAAATGCGCACGTGGACGGCGAGGGCGCCGGCGTCGCGAATCATGCGCACAATCTTGCGCATGGTGGTGCCGCGGACAATAGAGTCGTCCACCAGCACCAGGCGCTTGTTCTCCAGCAGGCTGCGGACCGGATTGAGCTTCACCCGCACGTTGAAATCGCGAATGGTCTGCTCGGGTTGGATAAACGTGCGCCCGATGTAGTGGTTGCGAATCAGCCCCAGCTTCAAGGGCACGCCTGATTCCACGGAATACCCGATGGCGGCGGCGCTGCCCGAATCGGGCACGGGCACGACCAGGTCGGCGTCGGCGGGATATTCGCGCGCCAGCAGCCGCCCCAGCATCTCGCGGCTTTTCTGCACCGGCCGGCCGAAGATGATGGAGTCAGGACGGGAGAAATAGACGTGCTCGAAGATGCAATAGCTGTGCTTCACGGGCGGCGAGAAGTAGCTCGACTCCACGCCCTTCTCCGACAGCACCACCATTTCGCCGGGCTCGATCTCGCGGATGTACTCGGCGCCAATCAGGTCGAAGGCGCAGGTCTCCGAGCCCACCACCCAGGCCGAATCGAGCCGCCCCAGGCAGAGGGGGCGAAAGCCGCGCGGGTCGCGGATGGCGTAAACGGCGTCGTGGGTCAGCATCACCAGCGAGTAGGCGCCCTCCACCATGCGCAGCGCCTCGGGAATCGCCTCGCGGATGGTCTCCTTGCGCGATTGCGCCAGCAGGTGAACGATGACTTCGGTATCCGAGGTGGTCTGGAAAATCGAGCCCGCGCCTTCCAGGCGGCGGCGCACCTGGTCAGCATTGACCAGATTGCCGTTGTGCCCGAGCGCCACCGCCCCCTTGTTGCAGCCCACCACAATGGGCTGGGCGTTGCTGAGGCAGGTTTCTCCCGCGGTCGAGTAGCGGGTGTGGCCGATGGCGGCCGGGCCGGGGAGCGTGCTCATCACCGTCTCGGTGAAAACCTCCGCCACCTGGCCCATGCCGCGGTGCGAATGAAACTCGCGGCCGTCATTGGAAACAATTCCGGCGCTTTCCTGCCCGCGGTGCTGGAGGGCGTAGAGTCCGAGGTAGGTCAGCTTGGCCGCTTCGGGGTGGCCGTAGACGGCAAAGACCCCGCACTCATCGTGAAAGTGGTCGTCGTGAAGAGGGGACGGTCTCATCGTGCTCCGCTAAGCGACCTCTCCGTGGAGCTGGCGCGGGAGAGCTGTCCGCCAGAGCTCTGCCAGGCGCTCGACGTCTTCTTCCAGCACAACAGCGCCGTTGAAGTGCACGCGGAATTCTCCCGCCGTCACCCAGCCCAATTGTCGCGCCTCCACCTCATATTGTGCCGCGAGGCGCAGCAAGTCGGCAAGGTGAATCTCTTCGACCTCCAGGACAAGCCGCGACGGCTCCTCGCCGAAGCAAACCGCTTCTAGCGGCAGCTTGGAGCCGAGCGTCACCGCCACCCCGCAGCGGGCTTCGGCCGCGAAGCTCATCTCGGCCAGCGCCACCAGCAGGCCGCCCTCGGAAACGTCGTGGGCAGCGGCCACATAGCCGCGGCGCATCAGCTCGAGGCAGTAATCGTGCAGGCGCTTTTCATAAGCCAGGTCAATGGCGGGCGGTACGCCGGCGGCCGCGCCCGCGATAGTCCGCGCATACTCGCTGGAAGAAAAAGTCTCCTCCAGATTCTGCCGCTCGACCGGCTGGCGGCCGATCAAAACGATGGTGTTCGCCGGACGGCGAAAACCGGCGCGCAGGGCGCGCTCCACATCCTCGAGCACCCCCAGCATCCCGATAACCGGCGTGGGATAGATGGCCTTGCCGCGCGTCTCGTTGTAGAAGCTGACGTTGCCGCCGGTCACCGGCGTGCCGAAGACACGGCAGGCTTCGGCCAGGCCGTCAATCACTTCGCTGAACTGCCCCATCACTTCCGGCTTTTCCGGGTTGCCGAAGTTCAAGCAGTTGGTGACCGCCCAGGGGCGCGCCCCGACGCAAACCAGATTGCGCGCCGCCTCGGCCACCGCGAGTTGCGCGCCGCGGCGCGGGTCGAGCGAGCAGTAGCGCCCGTTGCCGTCCACCGTGAGCGCCAATCCGAGGCGCGTGCCTTTGAGCCGCAGGACAGCGGCGTCGCCCTGCCCGGGCGGCACCACGGTGTTGGTGCGCACGGAGTAGTCGTACTGTTGGAAGATCCAGCGCTTGGAGGCAATGGTCGGCGAGGCCAGCAGCCGCCGGAAGTTTTCCGGCAACCGCGCCGCCGCCTCGGCTTCGGGAAGAAACTCCACCAACTTGCCCGGCCGCGGCACGGGCCGCGCCAGCGGGCGCTCATAGAGAGGCGAGTCCACCGCCAGGGCGCGGGCGGGAATTTCGGCGACGATTTCGCCGTGGTGCCGCACGCGCAAGGCGCCGTCGGCGGTCACCTGCCCAACAATCACCGCGTCGAGCCCCCACTTGCGGAAGACCGCCAGCACTTCCCCTTCCCGGCTCTTCTCGGCGACGACCAGCATTCGCTCTTGCGATTCCGAGAGCATGATTTCGTAGGCCGTCATTCCTTCTTCGCGCTGCGGGACGCGCTCGAGCTCGATTTCGACCCCGGTGCCGGCGCGCGCCCCCATTTCGCAGGTGGAACAGGTGAGGCCGGCCGCGCCCATGTCTTGCAGACCGACGACGGCGCCGGTCTCGAGCGCTTCGAGGATGGCTTCCAGCAAAAGTTTTTCCAGAAACGGGTCGCCAATCTGCACGTTGGGTCGCTTGGCGCTGGAAGCCTCGTCGAATTCGGCCGAAGCCAGTAGCGAGGCGCCGTGGATGCCGTCGCGGCCGGTCTTGGCGCCGACGTAGATGACCGGGTTGCCCACGCCGCGCGCGCAGGCGAGAAAGATTTTGTCTTTGGGCGCAACGCCCAGGCAGAGAACGTTGACGAGCGGGTTGTGGGCGTAGCCGGAGGGCTGGGGCTCGAAGTAAACGTCGCCGCCCACGGTGGGCACGCCGATGCAGTTGCCGTAGAAAGCGATGCCGCTCACCACGCCTTCGGCGAGCGAGCGGTTCTTGGGGTCGGTCAAGGCGCCGAAGC
>JBOGNW010000069.1:0-10404 GCA_050747425.1 Candidatus Acidiferrales bacterium | reverse complement strand
GCTCTTCCATCCGCTCGCCGATGCCGGGGATTTCTTGCAGGCGGTCTTCGGCGGCCACCTGGGCGAGGGGCTCGGCCAGGGCTTCGAGCTGCTGGGCGGCGCGGTCGTAGCTGCGGTAGCGGCCGATGTCGGCGCCGTCCACTTCCAGCAGCAGCGCCGTCTCCCGCAAGATTCTGGCTACTTCACGGTTGTCCAACTAGAACTCGCCCCCCTTCAGTAGAGGTGGAATCCCATTGTGAGTATCAAGCGCACGGCCACGGGCTCACCATTTCGGCGCGCCGGCTCGAACTGCCATTGTTGAATAGTGTTGACAGCCTCCTCATCGAGGCCCATTCCCAGAGGCTTGGCGACCTGGATTTCTTCGACGCGTCCGTTTTCGTTTACCACGGCCCACAAATCCACTGTGCCTTGAAATCCCGCTTGCCGCGCCGCTTCTGAGTAGTGTGGTGCAGGACATGTAACGCACTTCGGTTTCGATACACCGCCCCCCACAGAATAGATTGACCTCCGTTGCGGTTGCTCCAGGAAACCCAAGACCGAACCAGGCGGCTGGGTCGCAGATTCGACGCGCGGGTCGCTACAGAGCCCTTCTTTGTTGCAGCCCTGAAGAAAAGCCTGCCAGTAAGAGGGCAGTTGGTGAGGCGACATCTCACCGGTCCTGCTGAAGACGTTGGCCAGTAGTTCATTCAGGGAGTTTTCGTTTAGCTGATCCTCATTCAACTGAACAGTTATGTTGATGGCCTGACGACTACGCGTGTGTGCAAAGCGCTTTTCTTTGTCTTTGTAGTAAGTAAAGAGATGTATTCCCTCAAGTTCAAGCCTATCCCGCCTCAGTTTGAGCTTCTTGACCTCAATCCTGGCGCAAACTGTCCAGGAACACACAGCGCCGATTTGGGGCGTATGGCCGGCGGAGTTGTACTTTATTTCCGGGCCGTTCCACAAATTTCGCAGAACAAACGCTTTGCGTTCGTAGTTCGCCTTTAGGTGCTTCTCGAGGGCTTGGAGGTTTTGGGCGGGGAGGGGCGAGGCGAGGAAAAGGGCCAGCGAAGCGAGCAGAGTGGGGAAGCATGAGCGGAGCATGAGGGGATTTTACTCCGGTGGAAGGGATAAAGAGAGCCCAGCCGCGTGGTGCGGACTGCGGCGGAAGAGAGGGAAATTTTTAGGGGACTTTGGTTACGTTGGCCGCTTGCGGTCCTTTCTGGCCCTGGACGATCTCGAATTCCACCAGGTCGCCCGGGTTGAGGCTGCGAAAGCCGTCAGCGACGATGGCGCTGTAATGCACAAACACGTCGGCGCCGTCGTCCCGTCCGATGAACCCGTAGCCCTTGGCGTTATTGAACCACTTCACCTGACCTTGCACCTTCACTTGCGGCTCTCCTTCTGACATGCTTTCGTCCTCCACGGCTCGGGAGTCAGGCAGGCAAGAAAAAAGGCCAGCCGCAACCCCGCTGGCCAGCTTTAGCCCACCCCGTCCGACCCCGACGCGACCTACTCACAGGCGCGCATTATAAAACTGCCGAGGCCGGTGTCAAGATTCTTCTAACGGTTGGGCTGGACCATGCGCAAGAGGATGAAAACAATGGCGGCGTAATAAGCGCCGACGATCAGGGCCGCCCCCAGCAGGGTGCGGCGCGCCCCGGGTGTCCCCCAGACTTCCCGCCAGAAAGCCCGCCCGCTGGCGTAACTCAAGGCGAGCCCGGCCAGCAGCACGAAGCCGTTGACCAAGCGCAGGTGGCTCTCGATGGGTTGGAAGGTAACGAGCTGCCCGAGGGCTTGCAAACCGCCGAGCAGCCCCCCTCCGAGCAGGTTCAGCGCCATCCACACCAAAGGGGTAAAGAAGCCGATGGCGTAGGCCCAGTCGTCTGTTCCATAGAACAACAACAGCAGAATTACCAGGTAGATGACGGCTTCAAGGAAGTGCAGGGCGAAGAAATAGAAGTCGAGGTGGCTGGCCAGGAAGAACAGCACCATCACGATGGTGGCCAGCGTGAAGACTGCGCGGTTGCTCATGGGCGCCTCGCTGCTACGGCTGGCTAGGAGTTAACTCCCGCGGGTCGCGCAAGTCAAGCTGGCTTGTGCGCTCCTGGCCGGCGGTGCTCCCGCCGGCCCAGTTCCAGCAGCACGCCCACCAAAGTCTTGGCGTCGCGCAGCACGGCGCGGCGGAGCATCCGCCTGAGCTGGCGGCGGCTGAAGGCGCGTACCTCGAAGGATTCGTCGGCCTCGGGCCGCGCGCGACCGGGGCGCAGGCGGGTGGCGCGGTAGAGGTGCATTTTTTCGCTTACAAACCCCGGGCTGGGATAAAAACTGCCCAGGAGCTCAAAGCGCCGCGCCGTGTAGCCAGTTTCCTCTTGGAGCTCCCGCCGGGCTGCCGCGAGCAGGCGCTCTTCGGGCTCGATGTGCCCGGCCACCAGTTCCCAGAGGAATTCTCCGGCGGCGTAGCGGTACTGGCGCACGAGCAGCACGCGCCCATCGGCCAGAACCGGCAGCACGACGACGGAACCGTGGTGCTCGACGATTTCGCGCACCACGGCCGGCCGCCGGCGCTCTCCCGGCAGCGGGGGCTCTACAACATGGTCGCGGCGCACGCGGAACACCCGCCCGCGAAACACCACCCGGCTCTTTTTCACTCGCACACGTTTCTTCATGGCCCCCCGAGCCCACCCGCGAATTGACGCCGCGCCAGCCTCTTTCTATACTGGATGGCAGCGCCAGAACCAGCGAGTATGCCCGAAGCCATCTCTGCCCTGATTGTGGACGACGAAAAACCCGCGCGGGAGGAGCTTGCCTTCTTGCTCAAATCCTTCCCGGAGATTGCCGTCATCGGCCAGGCGCGCAACGGGCTCGAGGCATTGAACCTCATCAAAGACAAGTCGCCCGACCTGGTGTTCCTGGACGTGGAGATGCCGGGGCTGGACGGCTTCGCGGTGCTGCGCAAACTGGTGGACCGGAAGGTCAAGCTGCCCCACGTGATTTTCGCCACCGCCTATGACCACTACGCCGTGCAGGCCTTCGAAGTTAATGCGGTGGACTACCTGCTCAAGCCCTTCGATAAGGCCCGCGTCGGCCGCGCGCTGGCCCGCGCCCGACAACTGCTGGCCGCGGTGCCCGGCGGCGCCCAGCACCTCGATACACTTCTCGAAAGCCTGAGCCACGGCGCCGCTCCGCCCACCAAACTGCTGCTCAAGACCAGCCAGCGGCTGCTGCTGATTGACTCCAATGAGCTGGTCTTCGCCACCATCGAGGACGGAACGATTACGCTGGCGACGCGCGAGCTCGAAGGCACCTCGAACTACCGCACGCTCGAAGACCTCCAGGAGACACTCGACCCGCGGCGGTTCTGGCGCGTGCATCGCAGTTACGTGGTCAACGTCAACCACATCAAGGAAGTGGTGCCCTGGTTCAAATCGAGCTACCAGTTGCGCCTGAACGACCGCCGCGGCTCTACTGTGCCCGTCAGCCGCGCCCAGACTCGCCGGCTGCGCGAGTTCCTCAACCTGTAGCCCGCTACTCCCACAGAAAAATCGAGGCGAAGGTGTCAATGCCCTGGAAGAAGTGTCCGAGGCGGAGATTCTCGTCGGAGCTGTGCTGGTTGTTGTCGTAGTTGACGATGGGCACGCCCACGCTGGCGAGGCCCAGCTCGTCGAAGTAGTGCATCGGCCCGCTGCCGCCCAGCGTGGGCAGCTTGACAACTCGCCCGTCCGCCGCCCGCTCGACAGCGCGGGCCAGTTCGGCCGCTACCGGCAAGTCCATCGGGGTGCGCACGGCGTTGTAGCCGTCGCGCTTCACCACTGAGATCAAGCGCGGGTAGCGTCGCCGCTCCTCGGCCGTCGGTTCGCGATCGAGCACCTGCCAGTCCTGGGCGCGGATGTGGGCGACGATTTTCTCAAACATGCGCTGGTGGTCGTTGCCTTTGACGAGGCGCACGTCAATGGCGGCGGTGGCGCTGCGGGGGATGACGGTGCGGGCCTCGTTGCCGATATGGGCGCTGCGCAGGCCGCGCACGTTAAAGGAGGGCCGCCCGATCAGCTCCGCCAGGCTCTTGCCGCCGCCTTCGGGGGCGGCGATGCCGAAGCGCTCTTGCACCAGCGACTCGATGGGCGGGATTTCGGCCAGCGCTTTCTTTTCGGTCTCGGAGAGCGGCGCGACGTCGTCATAGAAACCGGCAATGGTCACGCGGCCGTTGGCGTCCTTCATCGTGGCCAGCAGTTGCGCCAGGCGCATGGCGGGGTTGGGGGCCCAGTTGCCGTAGTGGCCGCTGTGGAGCTCCTCGGTGGGGCCGAAGACGGTGAGGTCGAGGGTCATAATGCCGCGGTTGCCGAAGAATAGCGTCGGCCGGCCGCTTTGGTGGACAGGCCCGTCGGCGACGATGAGCAAGTCGGCGCGCAGCCGCTCCCGCTCGCGGCGCACGAGTTCTTCGAGATACGGCGAGCCCTGCTCTTCTTCGCCCTCGAAGAAGAATTTGAGATTGATGCGTGGGGCGAGACCCTGCGCCCGCAAAGCGTCGAGGGCGGCCAGCATGGCCACCATGGGCGATTTGTCATCGGAGGCCGAGCGCGCGTACAGGCGCCAGTCGTCGTCGAAGGGGCTGCCCGGGGTCGGGAAGGGAATCGGCGTCCAGTCGCCCGGCGCTCCACTGCGCAGCACGGGATCAAAAGGGGGCGAGTGCCACTCCTTCAGGTCAACGGCCTGCCCGTCGTAGTGCCCGTAGAGGAGAAGGGTGCGGCGTGCGCCCGGCGCCGGCAGCTCGCCGTAGACAACCGGCCGGCCGCCGGCGGTCGGTAGAATTTCAACGCGGATGCCGCGGCGCTCCATCATCGCTTTGAGTTTCTCGGCGTTGCGCTCGATGTCTTCGACGCGGGTGGCCACATTCGGCAGCCGCAGCCACTCCACCAGCTCCGTGACAATTTCGCCGGCGTGTGCCTGCCGGTAGGCTTGAACTTGCTTCAAGCCCTCGGGCGGGGAAACCTGCGCCGATCCGGGGAAGCTGGCTCCCAGAAACAAGACCCCTAGGGCAATGGTTCTGCGAATGCGGTTCACTATCTTCCTCCGTTTGTTCCCAAACTACGCCAGTCCTGTATAGTATGCGAGACGGAAAGAAAAAGAATACTGGCGTGAGGAGCCACCCATGAAACCCGTGCACGGGATACGTCTACTGCTAGGAATAGCGCTGCTGGCGGCTTTAAGTTCCCGCGGCAGCGTAGCGACCAACTCACCGACCTCGTCAGCAGCGCCCGGCATGGCGTTTGACTCGAGTTGGGCGCAAGACTCGCTGTGGGATGACGGCCAGGCCGAGGTGACGCTCTACGAGGCGCGCCGCCCGCAGTACGGCAAGATTGAACCCTACGAGGCGCTCTTCCTTGTGGTGAAGGAAGACTTCGATACGCGGAACTACGTCAAAGCCGACCCGCCCTACGAAGCCAAGCGCCTGCTGCCGGTGCTCAAGCTCAACGCGGTGCACAGCTACTGGACCGACCGCTACCCGTATAACTTCTTGCTGAGCGTGTTCGTGCGGCGGGCGGATCCGGCGGCGATGGTCAAGCTCACGCTGGGCAGCCAGGAGTGGTGCGGCAACACCTTCAAGGAAATCCGAACCTGGGGCGGGCAGACGGAACTCGAATACCATTCCTATTTCGATGGCGATGGCGACGGCGGCACGCGGCCGCTCGGGCTGCGGCCCGGCGACCTGCTCGAAGACCAGCTCCCGCTGGCGCTGCGCGGGCTCAAGTTTGCCCCGGGACTCGAGCTGCGCCGTCGGCTGCTCCCCAGCTTGATTTCGAACAATTTGAAGCGCCCGCTGGAGTTTCAGGAGGCCACCATCCGCGTCGAGGGCGAAGAGAAAGTCGCGACGCGCATCGGCGCGGCCGCGGCCTGGAAAGTCACTCTGAAGGCAGGCGAGCTCGAACAGACCTGGTGGTTCGAGAAAGCCGCCCCGCACACGCTGCTCAAGATGGAATCCTCCGACGGCCGCGCCTGGCTGCTCAAAGCGCGCACGCGCAAGCCCTACTGGAAAGAGGCCACCTACCACCCGCGGATGGATTAACGGCCGGGCTGAGAACGGAAATAGTTTTCCATCGCTCGCACGAGCGCGGGCACGGTATGTGGACGGGCTTCGACCGCCACCCCTAGACCGAGCGCGCGCGCCGTGCGGCAGGTTACAGGGTCGATAGTGGCCACATCCACGCCGGGCGCCGCAGGGTTACGGTCACCAGGGCGTGCGCCAGCCCCAGGGAATACAGCCCCAGGGCCACCCCCAGCCAGAAGAGACTCATTGGTCAACCGCAGAGGTCACAGTGAAACTATCAACGGTGGCCCCGTCAATGCTTTTGAATTCCCCCACGGCCTTGCGGGGGTCGCCGTCGACGTTGAAAGTGATGAACAACGCCCCGGATTGGGCTCCTTGCGTCGAAGTGTAAATCTTGGCCCATTCACCCTGGCAGCCATAGGGGAAAGTGGACGGCAGGCATCGTATCTGCTCCCGAATACTGAACCCTCCCAGCCCGGAAACGAAGACAAACGTCGCCCCGTTGCGGACCCGGAGGCGATCCGCCTCCGGCGATTGCGGATCCACCGTCTGCGTTTCGGTGCTGCTCAATGTTCTCGTTCGATGATAGGAATGTTCATTGCCGGTGGCAATAAGGGCTCCCGCCTGCCGGCACTCTTCATAGGGTTCCCAACCGACCTCGCTGGTCTTCGCGCCCACTTGCATTTCAGTCTGGTTCTTGTGCCAGGAGCAAACGCTCCAGAGGGAGCGGTCTTGCGCCAGCTGGTCTCGGATATAGACATTATGCCCCGAACCCAGAGTGCCGGGTGCGGTCAAAAGAAAAAACAGCCCGTGATAGGTGCAGGCGGATTGAACTCCCAGATCGCCCTCGCAGGAGGCCCCGGAAATCCTAGCCAGCCGGGCCAGCAACTTCTGCTGATAACCGGGCCAGGCGAGCACATCGTGGTTGCCGGCGCAAGCGAAGTAGGGAAAGTTCTCGCCCAGGACACTATCGATTTGCTGGTCCCAGACGGTGGGGTTGTCGGTGTAATCAAAATCTCCGGAGTGAATCACCAGGCTCGCTCCCTCATTGGCAATCAATTGCAGTACGGCCTCGGGGTTGGCCCCCAGTCCTTGATCGGCAATGAAGGCCACTTTGAGGCTGGGTGAGGTGGGAGTGAGAATGCTGATGGCAAGAGGGGATCGCGCCGTAGTGCCCGAGGCGTCGCGGACTTGCGCGGTAAAATCGAACCTGCCGCTCAGCGTGGGTGTTCCAGAAATCATGCCGCTTCCCTCGGACAACGAGAGGCCCGGCGGCAAAGCACCCGAAACCAGACTCCAGGTGTAGGGCGCAGTTCCCCCGCTGGCCCCGAGGCTCTCGCTGAAGGTGGCGCCTTCGATTCCGGCCGCCATTGACGTCACTGAAATGCTGAGGGACTTCGGGGAGGGGTTCTGCATTCCCCCTTGCCCGCATCCGGCTGAGGCCAGCAGAAGGACCGTGCCCAGCGCTCTCAGCAGCGTCTTCATTCTCCAGCATCGCATTATAGCATTCGGCTTTGGCGGTCTTCCGGCGGCTGTGCTAAGATGCTCGTGTTCGCGCTGGAGCAGAGGGAAGCGGAAGCGGATGGCGGCCAAAAAGCGCGTGGCCCTCGACTTTCGCTCGGGCCACCCTGAGCGAAGCCGAAGGGTGCTCAGCGGCATGCGTCCCACGGGACGGCTCCACGTGGGCCATCTGGTGGGGGCGCTCGAGAACTGGATCAAGCTCGAAGACCGCTATCAGTGCTACTACTTTGTGGCCGACTGGCACGCGCTCACCACGCACTACGCCGACACCAGCCTGGTCACCGAAAACACCCTACAGATGGTGATTGACTGGCTGGCCGCCGGGCTCGACCCCGAGAAAGCCGTCTTTTTCGTGCAGTCCCGCGTGCCCGAACACGCCGAATTGCACCTGCTGTTTTCGATGATCACGCCGCTGGGCTGGCTGGAGCGCGTCCCCACCTACAAGGAGCAGCGCGAGCAGATTCGCGACCGCGACCTCAGCACCTACGGCTTTCTCGGCTATCCCGTCCTGCAAGCCGCCGACATTCTGATGTACAAGGCGCAGTTCGTCCCCGTGGGCGAAGACCAGGTGCCGCACGTGGAGCTGACGCGCGAAATCGCCCGCCGCTTCAATACCACCTACAAGAAAGTTTTCCCGGAGCCGGAGGCGCTGCTCACCGAAACGCCGCGGGTGCCGGGGCTTGATGGCCGCCGAATGTCGAAGAGTTACGGCAATACCATTGAGCTGGGCGACGACCCCGACACGCTGCGGCGCAAGGTTTCGACCATGCTCACCGACCCGCAGCGCGTCCGCCGCAACGACCCCGGGCGGCCAGAAATCTGTCCGGTGTTCGGGTATCATCGCCGGTATTCGCCAACCAACGTCATCGAACGCGTTGATGAGGAGTGCCGGACAGCGCAGATTGGCTGTGTGGATTGCAAGGCCTTGATGGCCTCGCACTTGATCCCGGTGCTCGAGCCCATGCGCGAGCGCCGCCGCGGCTACGAAGCCCGCCCGGAGCAGGTATGGGACATCCTGGAGGCGGGAACTAAGAAGGCGCAGCGCTTCGCCCGGCGCACACTGCAACAGGTGCGAGAAGCGATGCAGATGACCCTGCCGTGGGACCGCAAGCGGCGGCGCACGCCAAAGAGCGCGCAAACTCCTTCGGTGACTTCGGACTAGCGGACACGCCCACTCGTGGACACGCTGCCCAGCGTCCAGCTCGAAAACTACGAAGGCCCGCTCGACCTACTCCTCGACCTCATCCGCAAACAGGAAATCGACATCTTCAACATCCCCATCGCCCGCATCACCCAGCAATACCTCGACTACCTGCACCGCCTGGAGCAATTGAACATTGACATCGCCGGCGATTTCATCCTGATGGCAGCCACGCTCATCCACATCAAATCAAAACTGCTGCTGCCGCCCGACCCCACCGCGCCCCCCGAGGAGCTCGACCCGCGCCTCGACCTGGTGCAGCGCCTGCTGGAGCACGAGAAATTCAAGAACGCTGCGCAGATGCTGCAGCAAAAGCAAATGCTGGAGCAAGCCTCGTGGTCGCGGCCCGACCTGGGGGCCTTCGCCGACGAAAAGGGCGAGCTGGTGGTGACGCTGTGGGATTTGGTCAAAGTCTTCCGCGAGGTGCTGGCGCGGCCGCCGGCGCCTTCGCCGCTGGCCATCGCGCGCGAAGAAGTAACAGTCGGGGAGATGATGGACGAAGTCCGCACCCTACTGCGCGAGTCGAACCAGCCGCTGTCGTTGCTGGCCCTCTGCCAGCGCCATCCCACGCGCCGCGGCCTGATTGTTCTCTTCCTGGCTCTGCTGGAGCTGGTGCGCCTGGAAGCCATCGCCGCGGTGCAGAGCGAGCTCTTCGGTCCCATTCATTTGCGCAAGCACAAAATGTTCGACGTGGTCTTCAGCGGCGAGGCCGCCACCACAATTGACGGGCAGTACCAGTAGCGATGCCGCCGCAGCTCAAAGCCTTGCTCGAAGCCATCATCTACGTGGCCGAGGAACCGGTGACCCTCGACCTGCTTGCCAAAGTCCTTCGTGAAACGCCGCGCGAGGAGCTGCGCGCCGCGCTCGAAGAGCTGGTGGCGGCAGGCAAGGCCGAAGACCGCGGCGTCGAAATCCGCGTGGTCGCCGGCGGCTACCGCATGTACACCAAGCCCGAGCACCACGAAGCGGTGCGCGCCTTCGTGCGCAGCCAGAAGCCGCCTCTGCGCCTGTCGCTGCCGGCGCTGGAGACGCTGGCGGTGATTGCCTACAAGCAGCCGGCGACCCTGCCGGAAATTCAGGCCATCCGCGGCGTCGATCCTTCCAGCGTCCTGGCGACGCTGCTGGAAAAAGGGCTGGTGGTTACCGCGGGTCGCAAACCTGTCGTCGGCCGGCCCATTCTCTACCGCACCTCGAAGGAGTTTCTGATTCGTTTCGGGCTGAGCGATGTGGGCGAGCTGCCCACGCTCAAAGAATTCGAGGAACTGGCGCGCGCTTCGCTTGGCGTTGAAGAGCCGGCGCCTGCCGCGGAAGCAGCGGCCCAGCCCGCCGACAAGGAAGCCGCCGATGTGGGCCAGGCCTAATCCGATGCGCCGCAGTCGGAGCTGACCTCGATGCCGAACAAGAAAACGTTGCACGACCTGGTTCCCCAGCATGTCGCCAACCTCCGTTCCTACGTCCCCGGCAAGCCGATTGAGGAGGTCGAACACGAGCTGGGCGTGAAAGCCATCAAGCTCGCCTCCAATGAAAATCCGCTGGGGCCGTCGCTGCGGGCGCTGGAGGCGGCGGTGAAATGCCTGTCGGAATCGCACCGCTACCCGGACGCCGGCGGCCACTACTTGCGCGAAAAGTTGGCTGCGCGCCACGGCGTAAAGATGGAAAA
>JBOGNW010000068.1:0-13068 GCA_050747425.1 Candidatus Acidiferrales bacterium | reverse complement strand
ATAAGAGCAAGGTTCGCTACCGGTTGGTCCGCCGGGTAGGGGAGGGGCTTGCCCCTCCCGCGGGCGGGCACGAGGCCCGCCCCTACAGCGAAATTCGGCGTAGCGGGCTTTGAGGGCCTCGAGCACGGAGGGGTCGGCCGGCGTAGTGGTATCTGCCCTGAACTTGCCGAAGGGTCACCGGGGCACGCTCAGGCGCTGGCGGTCTGGGTCGGCGGCGTTTCGGTCAGGCGCGAAGGCCTGCGTTCGGTCGCCTCGAAGGACCAGGCACCTGCCACGGCCCCCAAAACCCAGGCGGGAAGGCCAACCACCGCCGCAACCAAGAAAACGTTGAGCGGAATGAGCCCCCCGGTGCTCCAGATGGCGGTCACGAGAGCACCGATGACCCACATGGCAAATCCGGCCACTGCCGCCGTCTTTGACCCGGGGCCGAAGCTCGGACGGATGGCCGTGTATAGCCAGAGGATCCAGATGCCGGCTGCCAGGTGCAGGAACCCGTTGGTCGGTATCGAGCCGGACCATCCGGGGAACGATGAGGGGCGAGGAGCCGCGGCGACCGTCGGCAGGAAGTCTCCTCTCCCGACGAGAACTAAAACACCCGCGGCGAGAAAGGACGCGACGATGCCCGTCAACATCCCGCAAACAAAAATCCGCACGATCTGATTCATGGGGCCCTCCTTGGATTTCTGAATCCTGCGGCCCAGAGCCTTCCAGTCGGGGACCTGGGCCAGCGTGTAACCTTCGGGGTCGGGGCTGCCGACGTCGCACAGCTCGCGGTAGCACTCCTCCAGGTGGGCGGCGACTTCTTCGACCACTTCACCGCGTTCTTCAGGCGCGAGCTTCATCCCCCCCAGGCGCTTGTCGACGACTTGTTCCCAATCAGGCATCGGCCAGCCTCGCCAGGCGGTTGAGAGCGCGGAAGAATTCGCGCCACTCCCGTCGCAAGGGTTGGAGCCTGCGCCGGCCTTCGGGGGTGAGGCGGTAATAGCGGCGCCGGCGCCCGTTGGCGGCCTGCTCCCACGAGCCCTCCACCCAGCCGCGGCGCTCCAGGGCATAGAGCACGGGGTAAAGGGAAGCGACGTCGAAGCTCACGACGCCGCCGGTCTGGTGGCGGATGCGCTTGGCGATTGCGTAGCCGTGCAGGGGGGCTTCGGCCAGCACGGCCAGGACGGCCAGCTCGGCGCTGCCGCGCTTGACCGGGGACGCTCCCTTATGGTTCGTTGCCATATATAGGTTACATATACATAGGGCGGGGCGCGTTGTCAAGCACTATTTTTTGGCGGGAGGCGCGACCCTCGACCTGCTCTCGGTGGAGTCTATTCCGCGTCCTCGGCGTAGCGGGACTTTAGGGCTTCCAGCACGGAGGGGTCGGCGAGGGTGGTGACGTCGCCCAGGGCGCGGCCGGCAGCGACGTCGCGCAGCAGCCGCCGCATAATTTTTCCGCTGCGGGTTTTGGGCAGGTCGGCGGAGAAAATGATACGCTCAGGGCGGGCAATGGCGCCGATTTTCTTGACCACGTGCTCTTTCAACTCCTCCATCAACGCGACTGGTTCGCGGGCGCCGTGGCTGTCCTTCAGCGTCACGAAGGCGGCGATGGCCTCGCCTTTGATTTCGTGTGGCGTGCCGACGACGGCGGCCTCGGCCACCACGGGGTGATCCACCAGCGCGCTTTCCACTTCGGCGGTGCCGATGCGGTGGCCGGCGACGTTGAGCACGTCGTCCACGCGCCCCAGCAGCCAGAAGTAGCCGTCCTGGTCGCGCTTGGCGCCGTCGCCGGTGAAATACACGCCGGGGTAGCGCGTCCAATACTGCTCGCGGTAGCGCTCCGGGTCGCCCCAGAGGCCGCGCAGCATCCCCGGCCAGGGGCGAGTCAGGACGAGGTAGCCGGCGCCGACTTTGATGGGCTCGCCCCTGTCGTCGACCACTTCCGCAAACACTCCGGGGAAGGGAAAGGTAGCCGAGCCGGGTTTGAGCACAGTTAAACCGGGCAGCGGCGTGATGAGGATGTGCCCGGTCTCGGTCTGCCACCAGGTATCCACCACCGGGCAGCGGCCGCCGCCGACGGTCTTGTGGTACCAGACCCAGACTTCCGGGTTGATGGGCTCGCCGACGGTGCCGATGAGCCGCAACTGCGAGAGGTCGTGGCGCGAAATCCATTCCGCGCCCCAGCGCATAAAGGCGCGGATGGCCGTGGGCGCCGTGTAGAAGATGGTCACACCGTGGCGCTCGCAGATATCCCAGAAGCGGTCGCGCGCCGGCCAGTCGGGCGCGCCTTCGTACATCAGCGTGGTGGCGCCGAGCGAGAGCGGACCGTAGACGGTGTAGCTGTGGCCGGTGACCCAGCCGATGTCGGCGGTGCACCAGAAGAGGTCGTCCTCTTTGAGGTCGAAGACCCACTCGGTGGTGGCCGCGACGCCGACGAGGTAGCCGCCGGTGGTGTGGACGATGCCCTTGGGTTTGCCGGTGGTGCCGGAGGTGTAGAGGATGTAGAGCACGTCTTCGGAATCCATGGGCTCGGGCTCGCAGTAGGCGGGCGCGTCTTGCAGGAGGCGGTGCCACCAGTGGTCGCGGCCTTCGGTGATGTGCACGGGGAAGTCGGCGCCGCCGCGACGCACCACGATGACGTTTTCGATGGTTGGGCAGTGGGCGATGGCTTCGTCGGCGTACTGCTTGAGCGGCAGCAGGTTGCCGCGGCGATAGCCGCCGTCGGCGGTGATGAGCAGCTTGGCGCGGGCGTCGTTGATGCGGTCGCGCAGCGATTCGGCGCTGAAGCCGCCGAAGACGACGGAGTGGATGGCACCCAGGCGCGCGCAGGCCAGCATGGCGATGGCAGCTTCGGGAACGAGCGGCAGGTAGATGGCGACGCGGTCGCCCTTGCGCACGCCCAGGCGCTTCATGGCGTTGGCGATTTGATTGACCTCGCGGTACAGCTCCCAGTAGGTGTAGGTGCGGCGGTCGCCGGGCTCGCCTTCCCAGATGAGCGCGGCTTTGTTGCGGCGGCCGGAGCCGTCAGCGCGGATGTGGCGGTCGAGGCAGTTGACGCTGAGGTTGAGCTGGCCGCCGACGAACCACTTGGCGTAAGGGAGCTTCCAGTCGAGAACTTTTTTCCAGGGGCGGAACCATTCGAGTTTCGCGGCCCGCTCCGCCCAGAAGCGCTCCGGGTCGCGCGCCGCTTGGGCGAAGATTTTCGGGTCGGCGCAATTAGCCTGGCGACGAAAGGCTGGCGAGGATTTGTAGACGCGCTTCTCGTGGAAGAGCGCCGCGAGGCCGCCGGCGGGCGGCGTTTTCTTTTTCTTTTCTGGCCTCAACTGGATTTCCTCTCGGGTCTATGGGAAAATACAAACTTCCCGCAGGATAGTCAATTCATTCGGAGAGGAGCATCCCAGTGCCCAATCAGCGCTCATTTTCACGGTCTCATCTTACCGCGGTTGTGCTGGTTCTTACGGCCGGGCTGTGGCTTTCGGTCAGCACGGGCTGGGCGCAGAAAGCGGCTGTCAAGCCCAAGCCGCCCGAGACCAAGCGTGTCGAAGTTAAGGAGACGCTGCACGGCGTTGAGATTGTCGACCCGTATCGCTGGCTCGAAGACCAGGAGAGCCCCGACACGCGCGCCTGGATTGAGGCGCAGAACAAATACACGGAGTCGCGGCTCGGTGCCTGGCCCGGCCGCGCCGCGCTCAAGCAGCGCCTGACCGAGCTGCTCAAGATTGACGTCATCGGCGTGCCCACGGCGCGCGCCGGCCGCTACTTCTTCACGCAGCGCAAGGCCAACCAGGACCTGCCGGTGATTTACCTGCGGCAGGGAATGCAGGGGAAGGACGAGGTGCTGATTGACCCGCACCCGATGAGCGCCGATCACCGCACCTCGGTGTCGCTGCTCGAAGTCAGCCAGGACGGGAGGCTGGTGGCCTACGGCATCCGCCAGGGGGGCGAGGACGAAGTGGCCATCCGGCTGATGAACGTGGACACGCGCCAGGACCTGGCTGACCAGTTGCCGCGGGCACGCTACTTCGGCCTGTCGCTCAAGCCCGACCAGAGCGGCCTCTACTACACGCGCTTCGAGAAGGAAGGCCCGCGCGTCTACTACCACGCTATGGGTGCCGATCCCGGCGGCGATAAGCAAATTTTTGGCGAGGGCTACGGGCCGGAAATAATCGTTGACGTGAACCTCTCCGACGACGGCCGCTATCTGGTGCTGGAGGTGGCGCGCGGCGCCTCTTCCGACAAGAGCGAAATTTATTTTCAAGATTTGGCCCGGGGCGGGCCTATGCGGCCGCTGGTGAAAGATGTGGAGGCGTATTTTTCCCCGCGCATCGGCGGCGACCACCTCTATCTGCACACCAACTGGGAGGCGCCCAATTGGCGCGTGATGGCCGTGGACTTCGAGAAGCCGGCGCGGGACAACTGGAAGACGGTCGTCCCGGAGAGCGACTCAGTAATCGAGGGTGTCTCGCTGGCCGGGGGCAAGATTTTTGTCACCACTCTCGAGAATGTGCGCTCGGTGGTCAAGGCCTACAGCCCCGACGGGCAGATGCTCGGCAAGGTGGCGCTGCCGGGGCTAGGGTCGGTAGGCAGCTTCAGCGGCCGCTGGAGTTCCAACGAAGCTTTCTACTCCTTCACCTCCTTTCACATCCGCACCAACATCTACCGCTACGACGTTGCGCAGGGAACGCAGGAGCTGTGGGCGCAGGTCAAGGTGCCGGCGGACACGAGCCGCTTCGCTGTCCGTCAGGTGTGGTACGAGTCGAAAGACCGCACGCTCGTCCCGATGTTTCTGGTTCACCAGAAGGGAATCCGCCTCGATGGCTCGCACCCGACGCTGCTGACCGGCTACGGGGGCTTCAATCTCAGCCTGACGCCGACCTTTTCCTCGCTGGCCGTCGCCTGGGTGGAGCGCGGCGGCGTCTACGCCGTGGCCAACCTGCGCGGCGGCAATGAATTCGGAGAAAAATGGCACCGGGCCGGCATGCTGGAGAAGAAGCAGAACGTCTTCGATGACTTCCTGGCGGCCGCCGAGTGGCTCATCGAGAACGACTACACCCGTCCCGAGAAACTCGCCATTCGTGGCGGCTCGAACGGCGGTTTGCTAGTGGGCGCCGCGCTCACGCAGCGCCCCGAGCTGTTCCAGGCGGTGATCTGCAATTATCCGCTGCTCGACATGCTCCGCTACCAGAATTTCCTGGTGGCGCGCTTCTGGGTGTCGGAGTACGGCTCGGCCGAGAACGCCGAGCAGTTCCCCTACATTTACGCCTACTCGCCCTATCAGCGCGTGCAGCCCGGCACGAAGTACCCGGCGGTTCTTTTTGTTACCGGAGATTCCGACACGCGCGTGGCGCCGCTGCACGCCCGCAAGATGGCGGCGCTGCTGCAAGCGGCCACCGGCTCCGACCGCCCCGTGCTGCTGCACTACGACACCAAGGCCGGCCACGTCGGCGCCACGCCGGTGAGCAAACAGATTGACGATGTAACCGATGAGCTGAGCTTCCTTTTCTGGCAGTTGGGTGTCCGGCCCCCGGCGAGGAAACCGGCGGCGACGAAGCCGGCGGCCAGCACGAACTGAAGGTGGCAGCGGCGACGAAGCTGCCTTTTGGCCTGGCTGCCGCAGGCAAGCTTCGTCGTCGGTTTTTCTCTGTTACCTGACGCCCGACGCGAACGTCGTATAGAATAGTTAGGAGACTACAGACAGGAGGAAGCCTATGCGGAAGCTAGCCATTGTTCTCGGGGTAGTAGTGATTCTTGCCGGGGCCGCCGCCATCGGCTGGCGGGTTTACTCGGGCCCGGCCGCGCCGGCGCCCAAGGTAAATCTGGGCGAGGCGGTGAGCGAATTCACGCTTCAGGATCTCAACGGCCAGCCCGTGACGCTGGCGAGTCTCCGCGGGGAGAAAGGCACGCTGCTGATTTTCATCGCCACCAAGTGTCCCTACTCGAACGGCTACAACGAGCGTATGGAAGCCCTCCATCGCGACTATGCCGCCCGCGGCATCCGCCTGGTCGGCATCAACCCCAACCGCACCGAGCCGGCCGATGATGTCCGCAGCCACGCCCGCGAGAAGGGGATGACCTTCACCATTCTCAAGGACGAGGGCAACCGCGTGGCCGACTACTTCGGCGCCTCGGTTACGCCCGAGGTCTTCTTGCTCGACCCGCAGAACCGCATCATCTATCACGGGCGCCTCGACGCCGCTCACGACCAGCCCAGCCTGAATTCGCACGAGTTGCGCGAGGCCCTCGACGCTCTGCTGGGCGACAAGGCTCTCGCCAACACCGGCAAGAAAGCCTTCGGCTGCACCATCAAGCGTGTTTCCGGTTAAGCACAGAGCAGCGCTCTTTTTCCTGGCTCTTTGTTGCAGCGCCGCGGCTGCCTGCCAGCGCGCGCCGCAGGAGCCGGCGGGCGCCGCGGGCCCCTTCACCCGCGAGGCGGAATGGATTGACGCGGCGGGCCTGGAGCAGCGGCTGGCGGCGGAGAAGGGCCGCGTAGTGGTGGTGAATTTTTGGGCCACCTGGTGCGTGCCCTGCCGGGAGGAGTTTCCCGCCTTCGTCGAGCTGGAGCGGCGCTACGCCAGCCGCGGCCTGACGGTGCTGGCGGTTTCGCTCGACAGCCCCGGCGTGCGCGACACCGAAGTGAAGTCTTTCCTCGCCGAAATGCGCCCGTTCTTTCCGGTGTTTATCAAAACCGCGGGCGACCCCGACACCTTCATCAACGCCATTGACCCGGAGTGGAGCGGGGTGCTGCCGGCCACGTTCATCTACGACCGCAGCGGCCAGCGGCGACACGCGCTGTTTAGCCCGCAGACGCAGGATTCCCTCGAGCGTCTGGTGAGGCCGTTGCTCTGAACGCCCAAGCAACTTTCTTCGCGCTTTGACCCTTCTCTATAGTGTGTGTGATAATGAATTTTTGCAGCGGGCGATGAAAACTTTACTGCGGGAGCGAACTCTGGTGCGCGTCCTTCTTTCGGCGTTGATTCTCCTGCTGTTCTCGGCCGCGGTTACGCAGGCGGCCCCCGAACCCTTCGTGCCGCAGGAGTCGGAGGCCAAGGCGCGCGCCTACTACCACTTCACCCTCGGGCATCTCTACCAGGAGATGGCCGGGCCCTTCCGCCGCAGCGACTACCTGCGCCAGGCCATTGACGAATACAAGCAGGCGCTCGAATACGACCCGAATTCGGCGGAAATCATCGCCCAGCTCGCCGAGGTCTATCAAGCCAGCGGCCGCACGCGCGAGGCGGTTCTGGAAGCGCGGCAGTTAATTGAGAAAAATCCCGACAACCTGGCGGCGCACCGCCTGCTGGCGCGCATCTACCACGAAAATCTGGGCGAGCGCGACCGCCAACCCGAGGCGGGCGCCCCGCGCCGGGAAATTCTGCAACTGACGATGGGAGAGTTTCAGCAAGTCATCCGGCTCGACCCCGAAGATTCGGACGCCTACCTGACCCTGGCGCGGCTCTACCGGATGAACAACGACCTCGACAACGCCGAAGCCACCTTGAAAAAGCTTCTCGAGCGCGAGCCGCACTCCGAGGCGGCGCTGGCGGCCCTGGCGTCTCTCTACACCGACCGCGGCGAGCACGAAAAGGCCACGCAACTGTTGCAGGGGGCCGGGAGCGTCACCTCGAGCAGCGTGCTGGCGGCGCTGGCCTATGCCCAGGAGCAGGCGGGCGAGCTCGACAAGGCTATCGAGACCTACCGCCGCGCCCTGCAACTCGACAACGAGAACTTCGCCATCCGCCAGCGGCTGGCGGAGCTGCTGCTGCGCACCGATAAACTCGACGAAGCCCTGAAGGAATATCAGGTTCTCATCGAATACGACCCCGAAGACGACGATTCCTACCTCCGCCTCTCGCAAATCCACCGCCACCAGAAACATTTCCCCGAAGCCTGGGCGGCCCTGGAGGCGGCGAAAAAACTCGCGCCCGATAACCTCGAAGTAGGATTCAACGAGGCGTTGCTCTACGAGGCGGAAGGGAATCTCGACGGCTCTATCGCCACGCTCTCCGAAATGGTGGCGCGGATGACCAACCCCGCGGGCGAGTACAGCCCGGCGGAGAAACGCAACCGCGCCATCGTGCTCGAGCGCCTGGGCGTTACCTACCGGCAGAACGAGATTTTTGACGAGGCGGTCAAGACCTTCGAGCAGCTGCTGGCGCTCGAGGAAGACTCCGCCCGCCGCGGCTATGCGCAAATCGCCGAAACTCATCGCCAGGCGCGCCAGTACGAGAAGGGCATCGCTATTCTTCGCCAGGCGCTGGAGCGCTTCCCCGAGGACCGCGACCTCAAGCTGCAACTGGCCGCATTACTCAGCGACAGCGGCAACCTCGCGGCCGGCGTGGAGATGGCGCGCAGCTTGCTCACAGGAGCGAGCGAAGACCGCGGGCTTTATCTCGCCCTGGCGCAAATGTACGAGCGCCACAAGAGCTGGGCGGACGCCGAAGCGGCTCTCGCCGAGGCCGAGAAACTGACCAAAACCGACGACGAGCTCGAATACCTGCATTTCATGCGCGGCGCCGTCTGCGAGCGGCAGAAGAAATACGAGTGCGCGGAAACGGAGTTCCGCCGCGTGCTGGAGATCAACCCCCATAGCGCCGTGGCCCTGAATTACCTGGGCTACATGCTGGCCGACCAAGGGATCAGACTGGAGGAGTCGGTCAAGCTCATCGAGCACGCTCTGGAGCTCGAGCCCTTCAACGGCGCCTACCTCGACAGCCTCGGCTGGGCTTACTACCGCTTGAATGAGCTGGACAAGGCGGAGAAGTATCTGCTCGAAGCCATCAAGCGCCTCAGCCGCGACGCCACCATCCACGACCACCTGGGCGACGTCTACTATCGCACCGGCCGCTTCGATCAGGCCGAGAAGGCCTGGGAGCGCGCCCGCCAGGAGTGGCAGCGCACCTCGGCGCACGATGTTGATTCCGACGCCCTGGCTCGGCTCGAGGACAAGCTCGCCCAACTCAAGCACCGCCTGGCCCAGGAAACCAAGCAGAAGCCCAAGCCGCCCAAGGACTAGCTCCGGCTGGCCGCATGCCTTCTGAGTGGCTGGCCCCGCTCCAAAGACCGTGGCGCCGTTTGATATGAATCCCGTTGGCCACGCTGGCTTTGGAGCGGGGCTGGCCCTGCCCGCCTTCGCCAAAATCAATCTCGGTTTGGAGCTGCTCGGGCGGCGCCCGGATGGCTACTGGGAGATTCGCACTCTCTATCAAACTGTGGCGCTGCACGACCGCCTGCGTCTGCGCCTGACCCGCGCTTCCGGCGCCCTCGAAGTGCGTGTCCGGGGCGGCGGCGCCCCGGCGGGGCGCGCCAACCTCATCCACCGGCTGCTCGCGCGGGCGCGACGCCTGCTGGGGTTGCGCCGCGGCGTCGAGGTGGAGCTGGAGAAAGAGATTCCCGCCGGGCGTGGGCTGGGCGGCGGCTCGAGCGACGCCGCCGCGGCCCTTATCGGTCTGCTGCGGCTGGCTAGAATTCGCCTGCCCCTGGCTGAGATGGCTCGCCTGGGAGCGCAGGTGGGCGCCGATGTGCCGTTCTTTTTTCTCGGGGGTCGCGCCCTGGGGGTCAGCCGGGGCGATGAAGTGCACGCCCTCGAAGACGCCAGCGCGGGTGTGGCGGTTTTAGTCTGCCCGCCGCTCCCCATCGTCACGCGTGAGGCGTATCGCTGGGCGGGTGAAGGCGCGCGCCGGTTGACGCCCGGCAAGCCAGCGGCTATCATAGTTCGTCGGCCATTGCTGGCGAACGCACTCTGGGCGGCCGGGAACGATTTTGAACCCGTCGTCTTTGCGCGCTTTCCGGAACTTGCTAGAATCAAGCGGGCTCTATTCCGCGCTGGTGCCTGGCAAGCGGGTCTGTCGGGAAGCGGCTCCACCGTCTATGGCCTTTTTGCCCGCCGGGCGGCTGCGCGCCGAGCGGCGGCGGTTTGTGTGGAGGCCGGGACGGTGTTCGTGGTGGATACGGTCGGGCGCGGAGCGTACCGGCGGGCGACGGGACTGGCCGCGGTGATCGAGGAGTGACCGCGCGCCCCAGCCCGCTGGCGCCAGCTCGGGTTGGGGAGTCGTCCAACGGTAGGACATCTGCCTTTGGAGCAGGGAATCCAGGTTCGAGTCCTGGCTCCCCAGCCACTCGCGGTGCGATGAAGGCGGAACGAGCGCCAGGGCATGATGGTGTGAGGGTTCGATGATCGGCACAACCTACAAAGTCTTTACCGGAAGCGCCAACCGCGCGCTGGCGGAAGAAATCTGCCAGTACTTGAGCCTGCCCCTGGGCGACTCCACGCTGGGGCGCTTCCAGGACGGCGAAGCCTACTTCCAGATCAACGAGAACGTCCGCGGCACGGACGTGTTTCTGGTCCAGCCGACCTGCCATCCGGTGGACTCCCACTTGATGGAATTGCTGCTGATGCTGGATGCCTTCAAGCGCGCCTCCGCCAGCCGCATCACCGCCGTCATCCCCTACTACGGCTACGCGCGCCAGGATCGCAAAGACAAGCCGCGCGTTCCCATCTCGGCCAAGCTGGTAGCCGACCTGCTCGAGGCCGCCGGCATCAACCGCGCCCTCACCCTCGACCTGCATGCCCCGCAAATTCAGGGTTACTTCAACGTGCCCGTGGATCACCTCTACGCCACCCCGGTGATGCTGGAATACTTTGCCCGCAAGGGACTGGCCGAGCTGACCGTGGTCGCCCCCGACGCCGGCGGGGTGGAGCGGGCGCGCTTCTTTGCCAAGAAGATGGATGCGCCGCTGGCCATCGTGGACAAGCGCCGGGTGGATATTGATGTTTCCGAAATCCTGCACGTCATCGGGGACGTGGCCGGCAAGACCGCTCTCATCGTGGACGACATCGTGGACACGGCCGGCACCCTGGTCAAAACTGTGGAGGCGCTGCTGGCCCAGGGCGCCCGCGAGGTTTACGCCGCCATCACCCACCCGGTGCTTTCCGGTCCCGCCATCCGGCGGCTGAACGAATCGAAGCTGGCGGAGCTGGTAGTCACCAATTCGATTCCCTTGAACGAAGGCGCGCTGCGCTGCAACCGCCTTAAGGTGCTCAGTGTGGCGCCGCTGCTGGCCCGCGCCATTCGGTCCATTCATGAGGAGGCCTCGGTCAGCACCCTGTTTGTTTGAGGAGATTGGCTTCGGCCGGCGGCCTGCGGGCCGCAGTTGTGTCTTGGAACGGCATTAGGAGAGAAAAGAGATGGAAACCTTGACGGTGGAAGCGGAGCCCCGAGATAGCCGGGGCAAAAACCACGCCCGGCAGCTTCGCCGGGCCGGGCAGGTGCCGGCCATTGCCTATGGCGGCACGGCCGAGCCGCTGGCGCTCAGCGTGGACCCGCGGGTGGTGGATAAAGTTCTGCACTCGGAAGCCGGCCACAACGCCGTCTTGACGCTGGTGGTCAAAGGGCACGGCAAGACCACGGCGATGATTCGCGACTGGCAGGTGGACCCGGTGAAGGGGATGCTGTTGCACGTAGACTTCCTGCGCATCGCGCTCGACACCCGCCTCAAGGTCAAGGTGCCGGCGGAAATCCGGGGCGAGCCGGTGGGGGTCAAGCAGCAGGGAGGCATTCTCGAAGTCATCCAGCGCGAGATTGAGGTCGAGTGTTTGGCGGCTGACATCCCGGAAAAGTTCTTGGTGGATGTGAGCGCCCTGGGCATTAATCAGGCGGTGCGCGTCGGCGACCTGACCGTGGACCACAAGAAGATTCGCATCTTGACCGACCCCGAGCGCGTCATCGTCCACGTGGTGCCGCCCAAGGTCGAGGAAGAGAAGCCGGTCGAGGAAGCCGCCGCGGCGGCGGTGGTGGGCGCCGTGGCCGCCGAGCCGGCCGAGCCGGAGCTCATCCGCAAGCGCACGCCCGAGGCCGAGGAAGAAGGCGCCGAGGAGACGGGCAAGACCCCCAAGGCCAGCGCCGAGGGCGAGAAGAAAAAGTAGGCGGGGGAGCGGGGTCTTGTGCGGTTGATTGTGGGCTTGGGCAATCCGGGACCCGAATTCGCCCAGACCCCGCACAACCTGGGTTTCGCGGTGGTTGACAAGCTGGTGGCGCTGGCGCGCCTCCGGCGCCGCGAGCACCGGTCGCACGCCTGGGTCTGGCGCGGCCGGCTGGATCAAGTGGAGCTGGTGCTGGCCCAGCCGCTCACTTACATGAATCTGAGCGGGGAGGCGGTGAGCGCGTTGCTCGAGGCCGAGGGGCTGACCCCGGCGGACTTGATCGTCATCTACGATGACGTGGCTCTGCCGTGGGGGATGATTCGCATCCGCCAGCGCGGCACCGCCGGCGGCCACAACGGCCTGGAGTCGGTTTTGGAGGCGCTGGGCACGAGCGAGTTCCTCCGCGTGCGGTTGGGAGTGCAGCCGGAGGGCGGAGAGCCCGGCGACCTGGCCGAGTATGTGCTGGCGCCAATAGACGAGAAGGAGCGGCCCGTGGCCGAACGGATGGTCGCCGAGGCCGCCGAGGCGGTACGGGTGATTTTGCGCGAAGGTCCGACGCGCGCTATGGCGCGCTACAATCGCCGGGCGAAAGCCGTCGGGCCGGAGGCATGAATCTTTAGAGGTGACTATGCGAACCTACGAAGTGATTTTCATCATCCGCCCGGACTCGCCGGAAGCCGAGGTGGAGGCGCTGGTCGAGCAGTTGCAGCAGGACGTGGTGGGCGCCGGCGGCCAGATGGTCAAGGTGGACAAGTGGGGCAAGCGGCCTCTGGCCTATCGGGTCGGCGGCCAGCGCGAAGGCTATTTCGTCCTGTTTGAGCTCCAGGGGACGGGTGAGCCGCTGCGGGAGCTGGAGCGCCGCCTGAAGGTCACCGAACCGGTTCTCAAGTTTTTCAGTGTGCGCATTGACCTCGAGCGCAAGAAGGTTGAGAAGCTCCGTCACCGCCGCGAGCACCGCGCCGCCCGCCGCCAGCGGGCCGCGGCCAGTGGTCCCGCCAAGGCCTCAGCGGCCACGGCCTAGAGGAGGAGAGACCCGAGATGACCGATCAGCCAGCCCCGCCAGCGGCGGGGCCAGCAGCTCCGACCGGCGGGCAAGCCGCGAGCCCACCCCGAGACCGTCCCAGCGGCCCCTCCGACCGCCCCATGGGGCGCGGGCCGCGCGAGGG